>JBOGRL010000376.1:0-2785 GCA_050749505.1 Nitrososphaerales archaeon | reverse complement strand
TAACCGATGCTGTCTCTATTATCTGGTGGCTAGATGGGAAAGCCTAAATTGCAGCTGGTTTAGCAATTTGGCCGATATGACTACGTTGTTTATTATTGTTCAAACAAGAGAATCTGATGAGAAAGCTGCTGAACTCTTGAGGCATTTGATAGAAAAGGGAGACGTGAAAGAAGGACCGCTCACTCAGGACCTTGATCCAAAAACAATCATCCTTTCTTTCCAAGACATTCATCCTGATGTATCAAGTCGAATTATTTCCGATTCAAAGCAGTGGTGCGAGGATGTGGGCTTCGTTTTCTTGGTGAATAAGGACACGGTTCATTCTAGCATCTCTCTTCAAAATGGCACAATTGAGAACGAAAATGCCACCGTTGTCTCGTTATTGGAGCTTTAATCATAACGGGTTCGAAAAACTACGCCGAACTGAAAAATACGAACTTGCAAACTATTCCATATTTGGGGTATTCGAAAGAACTAGGGAACAACGGCAGATAAGGCGCGTTGCTCTGTTATTCGATCCTCTTGCTTGTCTCTGGCTGACCGTTACCAGGTCGCGCGGCTGATTGGGATGAGCCTACCCCAGCTGTCGGCATGTTGGTAGGAATCAGCATCAGAGTGCCTCTTCCCTGAAGCCCGAGCTCGTAGAGAATGTTCATCCATCGCAGCTCCATCGCCCTGGGGTTTTGGGAATACAGGTTTGCAGCGTCAACCATCTTCTGCGCAGCTTGGAATTCTGCCTCCGCGAGTGTGATCCTGGCTCTTCTTTCTCTTTCTGCTTGGGCCTGCCTGGACATTGCTTCTTGAAGCGACGCTGGAGTAGTAATATCTCTAATTTCCACTGCGGTAACTTTGACGCCCCAGTTTTCCGTTTTCAAATCGATTATCTCTCTGGCTGAGGCGCCGATCTTTTCTCTCTCGAAGAGGAGGTCATCAAAACTAACTCCGCCGATTGTTTCTCTCAGCGTGGTCTGTGCAGCCAGCTGAGTCGCGGCGCTGTAACTTTCAACGTTGAGAGTTGCCTTCTGGACATCAACCGGTTGGTAGTACATCACTGCGTCCACATTCACTGGAACATTGTCACGTGTGAATGTCTGTTCAGTCTTGAATGTAAGAACCTGTAATCTCGTTGAAATTATGTAGGGGACTTTGCTAATGAACGGCGGTACGTAGATTACTCCGGGTCCTCTCAGTCCTCTGAATCGACCCAAGGTGAGAAGTGGCGCTCTCTCCCACTCCTTTAGAATCTTGATTCCTGACAGGAGTATTCCCAATATTACAATAGTAATGACCCCAATTGCTGCAATGCCTATTGTATCCAACTCGGGTCTCTTCTACTTGTTTGTTCTAGGTTACACCATGATGCGGCGTTTGCTATTAAAACTAAACGTTCAAAAGACGCCCAAGTATTGAGGAAAATTGTAGATCATTCATTGCAGTGAAAGTAACCAGAAAAGTAGGAACAAAGGATGCTTGCGTGCAAATTAACGGGTTAACTCGATTCTCTCACTACTGCATTGGAATCTCCCTTGCAGAAGACCGCGTCATGAACTTTTTTCGCAAATTCGGAGCCATATGTTGATTCCCTGTTTTGTTATGTGGCCCCTCTTTATCTTCCTCGAAGTCCGGTTGAGTTGGGCGATAGAACGGCATATTAGATTTCAATGGAATCCGGAACCTGTTTATGTCTCCCTTCTGGTGTTATAGTTAGAACACTCAGATAGCATTTTAGGTACTACCATCATGAGTAGCCTTACTCTCTGGTCCTCCCAAAAGCTGGGAAAATATCGCTCTTCCTCTTTGTCCCGATCAACCGTCCTTTGTCTCTCGCTTTAGAAAGCGTTCCCTGCCATATCTCGCATAGTTTCTTTCAAGAGCCTTCATCATCATCTTATCGCTCGCTTCCATCGCGTTCATGGCTTGATCCATGATATGCTCTTTCTGCATGGAGCCGAGCCCAAATTGCGATTGTGCCAAGTCATCAAAGATGTTATTTCTAGACTCTTGGAAATTCTCGATTGCTCTGCGTTCTTCCTTCGTAAGTACTTCATCGGCCCAGATTCCTTGCTGCTTCAGGAAACGCTTCTTCTGCTCAAACGTCAACTCGTGGGCGAGGAACTTTGCTTTGTCGTCAGTGTGATGCAATCCAAATTCAGAAGCTACTGCTATCGTGAAATCTGCTTCAACGTTCACCCAAACAAACAACATCAGGTCGGCAAATTTCCTCGTTCTTCTCAGAAAGTCTCGCATCGATTCGCCAGGTTCTGCCCGCTCGTCTTCTTCCCACAATGTTCCCAGACCACTTTGACTACAAGCAAACCCCCCGGTTATAATCTGTATTTCTTCTTCGTTAGTCAAGCTAGAAACGGAAAGTGCGCAGCTGCACAATCCTTGGAAAGGCCGCCATTGAAATCAATTAATCTCGTGGAAGCGTGAAGATGATGTCTTTGGACGGTTGAAGCTGTCACGGGATGGCCGTTAGTGATATCTTTGAGCGATGTTGCTGCTGATGTCACTTCACGTCTTTATCTGGGCAGGGATGGCGCAGTATTTGAAAGTAGAGAGTATTCTACGCTTACTGGTAGCACCAATCCAGCCTTGAGGCGATGCCAGTAGCAACCTGGTCACCGAACGGAGTAGTGACACCGCTCATGAGCAAATCCTTGGAGACCCAATTTTTCACTGATTTTCTCTTTCCTCTTATTTTGCCCATCTAATAACCGGAGCTAAAGCCGTACACGATGAGATGGTATCAATCTTTTTGGAGCTTTCATGTCCATCCCAGGGC
>JBOGRL010000375.1:0-5950 GCA_050749505.1 Nitrososphaerales archaeon | reverse complement strand
ATTGAGATCGTGGCGGGGCCATTCAAAGGTATGAAAGCAAAGATAAACAGAGTCGAGCCGCAAAGATCTGAAGTTACAGTGATGCTACTTGATGCGCCTTACCAACTTCCTGTGACTGTTGATGTGGGGTTTATCAAAATAATAGGCAGAGCCTCAACGACGACCCCGGCGCCCAATAGCTGATATTTTTTCCCTCGCTTTGGAGCCGCATATTGGGCGGCTCTACAAAACCCAATACGCTTTTAAAGCCTCAGACGAAATCTATTTTCCTTTAAAGGGAGTCTACAATAATGCCCGAGACAAAAACAGTTTCTGCACTGGTCGTAGGAGGGGAAGCCAACGCAGGGCCGCCACTAGGACCAGCTCTTGGTCCGCTTGGAGTAAACGTCATGCAAATTGTAAAGCAAATCAATGAAGTGACAAAAGATTATGCAGGAATGCGTGTTCCAGTCAGGGTCAACGTTGAAACAGAAACAAAACAGTTCAGCGTTGAAGTCGGGATACCGTCGGCCTCTGCATTGATTGCAAAAGAATCTGGAGCTCCGAAGGGAGCGGCTACGCCGAAGACAACTGTAGCGGGAAACCTGAATATTGAGCAGCTTGTCAAGATTGCGAAGGTAAAGATTTCGCAGTCCTACGGCACCACAACAAAATCTGTGGCAAAGGAAGTCGCCGGCTCATGCGTGAGCATGGGAATCACAATTGAAGGCAAAGCACCGAAGGACTTTCTTGAAGAAGTGGGGCAGGGCAAGTGGGATGACGCGCTTTCGGGTTAGCGCAAAAAGAGTTTTAAAACGCTAGAAATTAGATATTAGCTGACACTACCTGCTTTTTTCGTTTTTATATTCGGTGAAAAGACACTAATGCTCTCAAAGACGCAGATTCAGCAGCAGATTACAAAGGCCCGCTCTGAAGATTATTCAAAGCGGAATTTTCAGCAGTCATTTGAGTTAATCCTGACTCTCAAGGATATCGATGTGAAGAAATTGGACCTGAACGTTAACGAAGTCGTGTTTCTCCCAAACAGGCTTTCGGATCAGGCAAAGATTTGTGTATTTGCCGCGGGCGACAATGCTGTCAGGGCGCAAAAAGCGGGAGCCGATCGGGTAATCGAGTCTGGAGAGCTAGATAGACTTGCGTCCGAAAAGCGCTCTGCAAAGAAACTAGCTCGTGAATATCAGTTTTTCCTTGCAGACACGGGTCTGATGCCCAAGATAGGCAAGATCTTAGGGCAGTTTTTGGGTCCCAAGGGCAGGATGCCAACTCCGGTTCCTCCGGCAGCACCGCTCGAAGCAATGCTCACGAGATACCGGACAGCGGTAAGAGTGAAGGCGCGAGGTTCGCTTAGCGTTGCTGGTAAGATCGGAGATGAATCACTTGACGATTCAAAGGTAGCAGAAAACGCAATAGCTGTAATAAACCAGGTCGAAAAGAAATTACCGAATGGCGAGAAAAATATCCATTCGCTTTTGGTGAAAAAGACGATGGGCAAAGTTGCAAAGGCACGAATGGTAGAGGACTGAGTACCGTAGATGCCATCAATGCAGCATCTTCTTTCCACTCAGGAAAAGAGGGAGAGGACTTCCTACCCTGAGAAAAAGACACAAACGCTTCGCACCGTAGAGGAATTAGCAAAGAAGTACGATACGATAATTGTTTCAAAGCTCCACAAAGTTCGTGCCGGGCAATTGATGCTTCTTCGCAAGAACTTTCGGGGCGAGCTTGTCATGCTCGTCGCGAAGAACAAACTTACTTCACTAGGGCTAAAAAGCGCGGGGATTAAGAATACTGAAGAGTTTATTTCGAAGCTCGATGGACAAAACGCTCTAATATTTACAAACATGAATCCTTTCAAGCTCTATCTGGCTCTTGAGAAGAGTAAGATAAATTTGCCTGCAAGAGCAGGGGACACTGCCACGGATGAGATCCTGGTCCCAGCTGGTAACACAGGCATCCCTCCCGGGCCAGTTTTATCGGAGTTCAAGGAAGCAAATGTAGCTACGAGAATTGAATCCGGTAGCATTTATGTTTCGCGTGATTGCATCGTTGCAAGGCCTGGCGACGTAATCTCACCAAAGCTCGCAGGTTTGCTTTCACGCCTCAACCTAAAACCGATCAAGGCGGGCATGTCAATTTTCATGGCTACCTCGGGCGGATTATTGCTGCTCCAGAAGGACATTGCAATAGACCTTGTGCAGTATAGATCTGATATCACGGAGGCAGCGGCCGCAGCCATTGGTCTTGCACTCGAAGCCACATATGTCACGCCGGAGACGCTTCCTCTACTAATCGGGAAAGCTTTGAGAGGGGCAAGGATAGTTGCCGCAGAATCTGGGTACATTACTGGCGAAACCGCGGATTCTGTCCTTGGCTTGGCCGAAGCGCGGGCTAATGCCCTGCTTAACTTGGCAAAACAAAGAGGATACAGCGAGAGCGCGGCCTCTTAGCCCTCGCTTTGAATATGGCGCGTATTATGTATGTGCGCTCCAAAATTTGCCTCCCTGCTTGAACGCATTTATTGAATATATTCCCAAGCTCGTAACAGGCTCGGAGAGCGCGAATTAGAAAGTGATCCTGTATGATTAGCCAGAAGATAGGCGTGCTCCCCTACCTCCTCAAAACGTCTCCAGTTTACCTTGCCGTATTCCTCATGCGTTTTTCGTTTGCCTTTACCGTAGTGGCGCTTCAGTACATCGCTCCGATCGCTGCCGAACGGGGAGTGATATCTTCTGCGTACCCCATCATGGAAATGGTCACGGGCCTTATGTTTGGACTGTTAGCTGATCGTGTTGGAAGGAAATGGATTGTTGTTGGCGGATTACTCATCTCTTCAATTGTAACGCTATCTTTTACATTCACGACGAACTTCTTTCTGCTGGTTCTTATTCACGGAATCCAAGGCGTTTGTGCGGGCGCAATAGTGACCTGCACTCTCGCGTCCCTGACCGATGTAGCAAAGGTGGAATCGCGTGGAAGGGAGATGGGTTTTTACGACTTTTGCACATTGGGAGGATACGGACTCGGATTCGTGATTGCGCTACTTCTGATCGCAGGCAATGCATCAAAAGCCCACCTTCCGTTTTACTTCGGTGCAGCAATCGCCCTATTGGGCGGTTTGGCTTCGTTTGTATTTTTAAAGGATGAAATGAGTTCTTCTAGCAAGCGAGTTTCCTTGAAAGGAAATGTCAAGAAAATATTCAAGAACAAAAAATCACTCACTCTGATCGCGACGTGGTTTGTGCTGATGATATTAATAGGAGTCGTGCTCACCTTCACTCGCGAGATTTTTGCCACGCTTTCTAACGGCGCACATCATAGGGGACTACTTCCTTCTGCTCTTCCGGCACTTCCCCGGGGGTTAGATGTACTGCTTGTCGTCGCCGTAATCTTTGGTTTGATGCTGCTCGGATTCAGCCAGACGACATTGGGCGGTCTTTCTGATCGATTTGGCCGGGAGAAGCTCGTCATGATTGGGCAAGTGTCCATCCTCGGCTTGCTCATTGTGCTGGTAGCTTTGTTTGCGTTCAACCTTAATCGATTTATTGCAGCTCCCTTCTTCATCCTGTTCGGCCTGGGATTGCTTGCTTTTACCCCGGCAGGGCTTGCCGAGCTTGCTGACATTGCCCCGGATACGGGCCGAGGCTCAACCATGGGACTATACTCGTTGACTGTGGGTGCAGGAACAGTGTTCGCGCCTCTGGCAGGAGGTTCGCTAATATCTGCTTACGGAACAGGAATAGGACTGGCCAGTCTGTTTAGCATCGGCATCATGATCATGCTCGGCGTATTGGTTGTGAAACTGATCCGCATCTAGGAAATGTGAGCAAAGAGACTTTCGAGTAAGGCTCCCAAGAAGGACGGAAGCTCATCGTCTCTGTGTTCAATTACGGTATACATATCTTCCTTGATTGCCCGTTTCGCTGCAATTAGATGATAACATTCGGGTATCTTTCCGCTCAAGACACGAAAATAGAAATCGTCGCAGGAACAGTAGGGTTTGTTCTCAGTTCGGCAATCTACCAGATGATTGCATTCACTCCCAGCGACCGTCCAAATCGTCCTTCCGCTGGGAAGAAATCTATCAAGCTTGACGCGTTCGGCCTCTACTACCTTTCTCGCCTTGTCCCAGCGGTCGATGCCTGTAATTTCTTTTCGTTTTTCGATAGTTCCAGAGCCGGTCAAGGTCATATTCAGAATAGGTATCCAGTGATTTGAGCCTTGCGAGCAATATGCTTTTCATTTCAGTGAGCGCTTCATTTCTTCAAGACGCAATCAGGTGTTGATGTTCGGCAGTGAAATTGCAAATCAAAGTTCTCTACAAGAAAAGAGCTGTCCTCTTTGATGCGGGAAGCTCAAGCCGCTATTTGATCATCTGCGACCTTCACATCGGCTTTGAAGAAAAGTTCAGAGGATCTGGAGTCAGGATTCAATCAAACGCGGAAAGCATGATCTCAGAGGTTGAATCCATAATTGAAACAGATGGCATAACGGACCTTGTGATCAATGGAGACATAAAATCTGGAATCGACCGAATACTTGAATCTGAATGGGACAACGTTCCAAAATTTTTCTCAAGAATTTTGAAGAAATGCAGGATCTTTGTCATCCCGGGAAACCACGATGGAGGGCTTTCGAACTTGCTACCGGAGGCAGTTCATCTTGAGGATATCAACGGGATGCTCCTCTCTGATACCCTGATTTTGCACGGGCATACAAGACCCTTAATCAAATTCAAAGAATGCCGTCGATTGATTATGGGGCATATTCATCCAATATTTCAGAAGAAGGGAAGCCCTCTTTCTGGCCGCCCGGTTTGGGCGTTTCTCAGAATTTCAAAAAAATCAATCTTCAGGGAACTGCTCGAAGAACAAGATTCAAACTCTATGATCGAAGTGATTCTGATGCCTGCATTCAACTTGGATCTTGCTTCGACCGGCTACGTAGCTGAAACGACACGGGCAGAAAGGAGAGTGGGTCCGCTCGTGACCGAGCTAAGGCAGTCGGAGCAGGGGGTCGTAATAACTCTCGAGGGTGAAGTAATTGGTGATACGTCTTTGTTACGTAAAGTTCTGTAACCAGCTGTTGTGAAGGATATATATTCCTAAGAGAATAACGGTCTCAGGCCGCTCGGAAAGGAGTGACAGAAAGTGCTGCTACCCCCAATTCAAGAGATAAAAAAGAGACGCGTAGCGCTCGGAATAAGCCAGAAGAGGCTTGCAAGCAGCGTCGGAGCTAGCCAGTCCTTAGTTGCAAAAATCGAGAGCAATCGAGTGAATCCGTCGTATGATGTAGTCAAGAAGATTTTCGAGTACTTGGATAGAATAGAACAGCCCAAAACGGGTCTCGCAAAAGATGTCGAAAAGAGAGACCTCGTTTGGATAAAGAAGAGCGAAAAGATTAGAGAAGCTGCCGAAAAGATGCGGCAATATGGTTTCTCGCAGCTACCCGTGAGGGATGAAAGGGATGAGATTTGTGTTGGGAGTCTCTCAGAAAGGCAAATTGTTCAAGGGTTACTAAGAGAAACTGACCCCAAGTCATTTTATGAAAGGCCAGTCTCGGAAGTTATGCAGGAGCAATTTCCCGTTGTTGATGAAAATATTTCAGTCACAGCTGTTGCATTGCTTCTCCAGCATTCTCAAGCCGTGCTCACAGCAAGACGCGGTAGGATCTTAGGCATCATTACTGCGAGCGATTTGCTCGCGATGAATTCAGGAGCCGGAATCAAGAGGAAGACCCAATTTCAAGACAAGGGCTCAGAAACTTCATTTGCAGCAGAAAAAAGCCAATTTTCATAAATAAAGAAATCTTTGCCTCGAGTAGACAGGGATTCCCAACAGTCGATCAATAAATGACTTCCTAGCCTAGAAAATTTGGGCCTCGCTGGGATAGGAGCATCTTTCCCACCCGGCACCCATGACTACGTTCCACCAAGAACTATTCAATCGGATAC
>JBOGRL010000374.1:0-2058 GCA_050749505.1 Nitrososphaerales archaeon | reverse complement strand
CGTTAAATTCTGTGGTGTCGATCTAAAGCCCCGAAGGACTAAATTTTAATCTGGATGCTATTTAACGCGGCCCAGAATTTTTGAATTCCTGAGAAACGATTGGTTCCTACCAAAAAGTAGCGCGCTCGGTGTCAGATTTAAGTCCATCAGGAATTTCATAGCAACGCCTCTGGACAATGCAAACGAATTGGAGGGATTTCCGACGCCACAGGTCAAAGCGAGATCTCTGAAGATCGCAATTGTCGACTATATTGTGGAGTTGCTTGAGCTCTACTCTGTGATGCTGAGGAAAAACTCGCATGAAGTCATCCAGCGGAGAGGAAGCTATTTAGGCTGCAAAGAGTGGCAGGCTCGTCGATGTTGAGATAGCGATAATTGATTATCGAATGCCCAAAGTCGATTGTCTCGAGGCTTATGCTCAGATAGTGCGATATTGTCCAAGAACAAGGATAATCATTGCAAGCGCCGATGATTCTATCAAAAAGCAGGTCGTCGAAACAGGATTCGATTTTTGAAAAAGCCTTTCACGATGGCCGAGCTCCTAACCCTGCTCCGATAGAGCGCTAATCCAACAGCACAAAAACTGATTGAGAAAACTTGTTTCAAGTCTCCGGACAAGCCATATTCCTCGCCGGATGTTTTTTTCCAAAAAACGCCAGGGGTTCAGAGTGGATAGAATGGCCTAAACCAAAAAAGCGAGCTGAACGTTTTCTAGAAGCGGTGAGAGTTTTGTTGAAAAGAGCCGCGAGTCTACACTACGGGTCTTGCGACAGTGACTGGATCTTCCTTGCTTTCCTCTGCGCCCTGAATCCAAGAGTAGCCTTGTTCTTCAAGTTTGTTTGCGAGCTCAGGCCCACCTGAAACCTCGATCTTGCCCTTGACCAAGACGTGAACGAATTGCGGCTTTACGTATCTGAGTATTCTCTGATAGTGAGTGATGAGCAGGATTCCGATTTCAGAACTCTTTACTGAATTTATGCCGTCCGAGACGAGCTTCAGTGCGTCAATGTCCAATCCGGAATCAGTTTCGTCAAGTACTGCAAACTTTGGCCTTAAGACCGACAGCTGTACAATTTCGGCCTTCTTTTTCTCTCCGCCGGAAAATCCCTCGTTGAGGTACCTCGTCGCAAAACTCCGCTCCATTCCGACAACCTCGAACTTATCTTCGAGGAGTTTCCTAAAATCCCTCACCAACATTGGTTCATCCTTCATAACTGCGTTGTAGGAGATTCTCAGAAAATTGGATAAACTGACTCCTGGAATCTCAAGAGGATACTGGAAACCTAGGAATAGTCCCTGCAAAGCCCGCTTGTTTGGCGGCTTGTCCATTATGCTAACGCCGTCGATCTTGATGTCTCCAGAAATCAACTTGTATTTTGGATGACCCATCATAGTGTAAGCAAGAGTACTCTTTCCCGAGCCGTTAGGCCCCATGAACGCGTGGATTTCGCCAGTCTTGACGGTCAGCGAGACTCCCTTGAGTATTTCCTTGCCCTCGATCCCCGCATGAACATCTACAATCTCCAAAGTGTGAACCATTTTTCCATTACCTTTCAAAAAAATCCGGTCGGTTTCCCTCAAATCTAGTGTACATGACATACGTTATAAATTATTCTGGCAGGCGACATAAAGCCTACCTTACGTTCTGCACGGCGTCTTGCGATAGGATTTGGCTTGATTTGATGTATTTTTCTGCGAACCAGCGGTCTTTCAAACCCGTGGGTATTCGAAGTATTTTTTTGCTCGCCCAAGATCTATTTGGCCGAGAGTAGCATCCGGATTTTTTTCAAGAGAGCAGTAGACAAGCGAGCCACCAAAGTTCGGACTGACCAATCGAGTAATCTTGCCCTCTTGGCCCATTCCGAACAGGGTGAAAGGTACTTCTGCCTTTCCAATTTCTTCTGCGGCTTTCAAGATTGAGAGAATATCATTTCCGTCCTTCGGCGTGAATACGAGTTTTACGATGTCTGAATGCTTTCTTTTCATTTGGTTGAAGAGGCGGATTATTTTGTCTGCGCTGGGCGTCGCATCGAGATCATGATGCGAACAGATCACACT
>JBOGRL010000373.1:0-6022 GCA_050749505.1 Nitrososphaerales archaeon | reverse complement strand
AGAAATTCAAATAGACCCTATTAAAGCGACCCGCTAGGGTGGATTCATAGAGAACGGATGTCATTGTCCCACAGCCTATCGCAGCATGCTAACCCGAGCCCTAAAACTCTGTCTGTGACTACGCTTTATTGCACAGATTAATATAGATGGGGGGGGTCTCGAAAAGCAATAGGCCACAAAATATCCAAAGAGGATGTGGGAGTGTGTTGGCGTCCGAAGCCTCGGAAGGCCAAGAAGGACACCCTGGTAAGCTTAGATGAAATCTAGCCTCCGATCCACTACACATAAGCAGAGCTTCCATTTTTCTTCTTGGCTCGACCACTGCTATCGGTGAATGGGTGTTTGAACACTCAAACTGACCCTGGGCAACCCTGTTTGAAACTAGAACATTTCTTTTGAGAGTGCTGACGGTCGTAACAATGTGAAAGATTTGCTCGGGAGGGGTTACCAAGTGAGTAAAACATGGACAGTTCTTTTTTTAACCCCAAGGGTTGATCGCCTACTAATTTCCCTGTATTCTGTTCAAGCGGAGTGCGTTTTTAACGGCAAAAGCTACACCATCAAGTCTAGAACAACTGGGTGCCGAGATCATCACCTGCCGCAGATGCCCCCGGCTCGTAGAATTCAGAGAAAAAATTTCCGTGGAAAAGCGAAGACAGTTCGCGGATTTTGACTACTGGGGAAAGCCGGTTCCGGGCTATGGAGATCCTGATGCAAGGCTCATAGTAATTGGTCTCGCGCCGGCTGCTCACGGAGGGAACAGAACCGGTCGTGTTTTCACTGGAGACAGTAGCGCAAGGTTTCTGGTGAAACATCTTTATCAGGCGGGGTTTGCAAACCAGCCAACCTCAGAAACAAGAGAAGATGGTCTCAGGTACAAAGATTGTTACGTCACAGCCGCGCTCAGATGCGTTCCACCTGACAACAAACCGACGAGCAAAGAGATCGAAACCTGCGCCCCGTATCTCGAAAGGGAGCTTCAGCTGCTCAAAAACTCCAAGGAGATACTTGCCCTTGGCAAAATTGCGTTTGACTCGGTCGTTGATTTTGCAAAAAAATACTATCGGGCAAGAGGGGCCTTCAAGTTTAGGCATGGGGAAAAATATGTGCTGGCAGCGAACTTTCCGGTGGTTTTTGCATCGTACCATCCTAGCCCAAGAAACACCAATACCGGCAAGTTGACGAGCGAAATGTTTGCCTCTGTGTTGCGGGATGTGAAATATGTTTTGAATGACAGCAAGTAGCGTTCCGAATAACGCAAGACCACAAAGACACGACGATGAAGGTTTCATAGGTACAAAGGTGTCAGAAAAATGATGAAGATATTTTCGTCTTGAATCTTTTTCTGTTTGCAGAAACCGATCAATTGACGAGTCTCTGATAAGCGTGTCTGAGCAGCAGGACGAACCCGCACAAGCAAAAGAAGAACGAACAGGAGACGACGGCTATCAACATTTCCCGGAGCATCCAGGGAAGACAACCGCTCAAGGAATACCTACGTGCCAGGTCTGCGGAAGGGTTCTTAGAAGTGCCCTTGAGTTAGAGCAACACGTGAAAATTCACAAAACTGAAACTACAAACGAGATGTCCTCTCGATAGTCTTGCGGGCGAATTTCCAGATTTGTTTTCGAAAAGAGATCTTGTGCTTTTTGCTATTGTCGCGATAGTCGCAATACTCGTCCAGTTGGCGGCTATCAATTTGATAACTTCGCCAGAGCATGATGAATATGCGTATACTTACAACTCTCTCCTCTGGAGTGGAAGAATAAACAACGCTACAAATATCGCGTGGGTTGAGAGGCCGCCACTATTCTGGTGGGGAATGACTTCTATCTTGGCGCTGGGCGCCTCTCCTCTAGCTTTGCTTGCTGTTTCTCCACTGTTTGCTGTTCTCCTCTCGCTCTTAATTATGCAGTTTGCTGGAGAGGTGACCAGAGATAGGCGGGCCGGATTTGCCGCCGGACTTTTCACCGCCTTTTCAGGGTTCGTGGGCGTAATGAGCGCACACGTACTCACGGATGCGATGGGCATCTTCTTTGCAACGCTGAGTGTTTACTCCTTTTACAAATTCTTCATAGAAGACAAGAGTCCTAAATCAGCGTCGACTGGCTCCTTCTTCTGTATCTTGTGGGGAGTCTCGCTCGCGCTCGGACTCGTGGCAAGAGACGAGAACCTCGTGCTCATCCCCATTTTTGCGCTGATGTGGATCTTCGCGTCTTCAAGGGCTTCCATGCCGAAGAAATTATTTTACGCAATCATTTTCTTGATGATATTCGGCGGCCCGATACTGCTCCTTGGGCTCGTAAATACAATACAACTTGCATCCAACCTGCTAACCCCGATCGTACTTAGCGGCTGGTGGCTGATCATCCTGATGGCAGGAGGGCTCGCCTGGTATTGGCACGAAAACGGGTTCACAATTCGACGCGATCTCGCAGTTTCATTTGTCGGGTTTTTTGCAATAATGCTGCCATTTTTCTTTGACAACAATCTGATCGCGAAGGAAGGCTATATTGGGGGCACTGGAATACTTGCAAGACCAATAGCTCACCTGTTGATGTTACCTGTGACTCAGGGGGTGGGCGCAGATCTCAGCATGACCGGAAGGGCTGCAGCTTGGATTTCAGAATTTCCGCATCTGATCACGCCGCTCTTCGTCTTGCTAGCTATCATAGGACTTTATCATGCATACGGGACTCGCAGGCGAGTCTTGATCTTCTTGTTCCTCTGGCTTGTGCTCTCGATGGGCTACGTCATCACAGAAGCCAACCTCGAAAACAGGTTTCTGCTGATCGCATTCCCATCGCTGGCTCTCTGCGCCGCGTTTGGGGTGTCTTTCCTATGGAAGATCAACCGCTGGCTGGGAATTGTGCCGCTGCTCGCGACGCTCCCGCTCATCAATATTTTCCCGAATAGCCCGGTATCTCTGAACAATGAAACGCTAGTTCTCGGGCTTGCTTCAGGAACCAAGAACTGGATGTACGGGTTTCTTGCAACTCAACCTCTTTCCGTTCCCGCCGTCAAGTTGGCACTCCCAAACATGATAGACGGGATATTAGGACTCGTTCTCGGAGTGGGGATGACCGCCCTAATAATAGGAACTTCTGGTTTTGCATCATCAAGTAGAACAGCTGATTCAGAGACTGAGCCTGAGAAGAGGTTGACTCCGATCGCGCCTCGCCTCAGCCGGATCTGGGATCAAGAGAAAAAAGCATCGGTTCCCCCTCCAGCCAAGCCTCCAAGGGTAAACGCATACCCCAAGGATTCAGAACGAAATATCGTCGCAGCTCAGGTTCCGCGGCAGCCTAACCTGCAAAAGTCTCCCTCTTTGGCAGAGTCCACTAGGCCGAAGTCAGATCCAAAACCGCCCGCGCCAACTTCAAAACCCGTAATCAACCACCATCAACCTATCCTGCGAAATTTCCCGCCTCCAGCAGGTCAATCCCAAACTAAGTTCGGGCAGAGCTCATCCACAACAGAGACTGCAAAGTTGGAAGAAAGATCGAGACAGGTGCTGCCGGCAAGTACAACTGGAAACCCTACCACAACCACTGCCCCGAAGATAATTTCTACGAACAATCCGCCCGTACTAGTTCCAGATTCAAAGTTTTTCCAGCAAAAGACCCGAGCAGCGAGCAACGCGCCAGAATTGTGCCAGAACTGCGGGGCGCCGATAAAAAACGGTACCTGCCCGATTTGCGCGAGGGCGAACTCAAAATGAGAAAAGTCTCTCAATCGTTTACGACTTTGTAGACGACCGTATCGCCAACGCTGGATTGGAACACTGGATGCAACAAACTGGGTATCACTATGTCTGAAGGATTAACATAGACTATGTACTGGATGTTGTTGCTGATGATCGTTTGCACCCATGAAGAATATGTTGAGCTCGGCCCGAGCTCGTAGTCAAGCGGAGCCGGCGTTGTATTGTACTCCGGCGCATACCACCAAACAAGCGTGTACCAGTCGCTCTGCAAGTGGTCATCCGTCGGGACGTTTGCGGAGACCCAGGACAGTGCCTGTCTCAAACCAGTGTTCAGATCGGATTCCAGCAGTACAGGGTTTGTAAATAGCGTGTCATTTGCTGCGCTTGCTCCACTGATTCCGACGACTGAAACAATGAGACCGATGAATAATAGAGTCGGCACGAGTTTTGAAAGGCTCGCGCTTTTCATTTTTCCAATCGAATAGATTTGTTTCAGTAGAATTGAAAGGGCCCAGAAAGCAAGAATTATCACTGGCATTGCAAACTCGATCGAGTAGCGCTGGTCGGCGTAGGGCCAGACGAAACTGTAGTAAAGAAACATCACCGTGAACCAGCAGAGCATCGTCCAAGCCAGCGGGTTGGCTCCTGTTTTGCGCCCCAGCAGCGCCGGAGCGAGGAAGAACACGATTCCAAAGCAAAAAAATGCGAGGAGCAGCTCCCCGTACGCGCCGTAACCCAGCTCGATGGGAAAGTTCAACGCATAAAACCCATGGCCCAGCGAACTATGGAAGGGGTTGACCTGATCTGGGGAAGGAAAAAGCGCCGAGAGCGTCTCGTGTTGTTCAACGGGATACAATATCCACTGGAAACCGACTAAGATGAATACAAGGAGGCCCAGTCCGACCGAGTAATAAAATTCGAAGGAGTCAAAGATAGTGTCGTATTTTTTTGTCACGATTAGATAAAACACTGCCACCAGAACGATCGCTCCCATAGAGTACCGCGTCAGCCCAGTCAAGAACAGGAGCGGAATCGAGACAAGATACAATCTGCTGTGTCCGTTGGTCGCCATGATAAAAGTTGCCAGTCCAAGAGATGCGACCGCAACAGCTTCGACGTCTGAGACTGCTATCGACGACCATTCGAATACGCTGGGCACGATGCCGTAAGTCAAGCCGGCCGCGACAGCTAGCAACGGGTTCATCAGTTGCTTTGCGAGCAGGTAGCACCCAACCATCGCGAGGAAATAAAATCCTGCCGACACGACGTAGCCGACGTTTTGACTGGGGCCGAACATTCTGAACCCGATTGATAAGAGAAACGGAACGAAAGGGGGCCTCGTCTGGTCGTAGCCCTGGGCGTACTGGCTCATTCCCGCGAAGTACCCCGCGTCTGTCAGAAAACCGCCGCTATCCCACTCGAGCGTCTGGACGCCGGCTACCAAATCATACCTGTAGATCGTGATTGCCGCCGCGAGTGCTACTACCACAAGCGACGAAGCGATCTCGGATGCGCGAGAACCTATCCAACTGGGCCGAAGTCCGTTCGTCTTTTCCGCCATCTGGATTCCGAGTTGATTCTTGAAGGGTCTGAGCTTCGCCATTTTTTTCAGTTCCTGCGTGGAAAAGACCGGAGAGTCAAGAAGCGACTGGTTTTGCTTCTCACTAGATATCTTCTGTAGTTAATCGGCTGATTAGAAGCCGCTGGATGAAACAAGAAGAAATAAAAGCTGATCTCAATTTCAGTACAAAAGATCAACTCCTCATCCAGTACAATATGTTAGTACTGGATTAATTAGATCCTTGCCTATTGCAAATCTCAAGTGTGAATAGCAATTGGGAATGTCGCCTAATCCTCCATTGCCGATTTCACCCTCGTCCCCGCTCATCGCTCTGTCAATCTTGGACAGGTTGATTCATAGAAAGAACCACATGTCGATTGACCCGAACTATGTCAATTACACGTTCGCCATGGTGATCCCTGCGTATAACGAAGAGAGGATCATTTCGCAAACTGTTCAATCATGCCTGAGCCAGACGAGGATGCCGAACAGGATCTTTGTCGTTGATGACATGTCCACGGATAGAACTCCTGAGATAGTCAGGAAATTCTCGGAGACTTTTCCGAACGTGATCCTGGTCAAGAATGAAATAAAACGCGGAAAGGCCGGAGGGATCAACTACATGCTGAACCACATTACCGAAGACATTGTGATGGTGGTCGATGCCGATACATTTCTCCACGAAGAATATTGCGAGAATGTGATCCGAGCGCTCAGATTCTACGGCGCGGCGGCTGCAACTGGTTACGTAATTC
>JBOGRL010000372.1:0-3327 GCA_050749505.1 Nitrososphaerales archaeon | reverse complement strand
CCTTAAGATGCTCATACTCAACATCGCGTCCACAAAACCAGTAACTGGCGTCGAAATCATGCAGGATGTTCCAAGCATGACAGAAAACCTCTGGTTACCGAGTCCCGGCTCAGTCTACTACCTGCTGGGCGAGATGGAAGAGGACGGCCTGATCATACGGGTGCCCACTGGCGAACCAGGAATCAAGAGGTACGTCTCTTCTGAAAAGGGCAAGTTGAGCTTGGATAATTTCAAGCTCGACGCAAAGAAAGACCTCTACCGCCAGCTAGTCCTGTTGAGAGTACTTTCAGAATTGGCAGAGAACAACTCTGTGACGGAAGCCATTTCCTTGATCGCGAAAAAAATCAACAGCGCAAGGTAGGCGAAAATTTTGTGAAATCAGGTTTCTGACTAAACAACTCTTAAAAGATTGGTTCATTTCATTTCACTTCTGTTGCAAGAAGCAGGTACGGTGCTCCATCTCGCGAGGAGCGGCCGGCTCATCCTGAAGAGTAGCGGTGGTACAACTACCAGCTCGCTCGTCAAGGAAGGCTCGATCCTAGTTGACGAAAAAGGGAGGCGTACATGCAAAGTACTGGAAATCATCGGACCGGTTTTTTCTCCATACATTTCTGCTCAACCCCTGACCGATAGAATAGAAAGAGTTGCTGGATCTAAACTTTTTGTTTCAGAAGAAGAGCGTCCGAGCGAAAGCAGAAGGAGCGGCAAATCCTACGGGCGCAGATTCAATCGCCCCGGAATGGCCAAAAACAACAGAAGAAAGAGCTTTGGCGCAAGGAGTTAGTTGTTTGGGGAATGTATCAGGCGAAAAGAGAATCTGGAATCACTGGACTGAATCGGTGCCCTAACTGCCGCGAGCAGTTGATAGGAGATTTTGAAAAGGGGGAGATCCTCTGCCCTCACTGCGGATACGTTGCAATAGACCAGAGCGTCGACCAGACTCCGGAGTGGAAGTCCATGAATTTTGAGGAAGGTAGCAAGCGGATGCGCACCGGACTGCCGAGCACGTTTTCGCTCCACGATTATGGGCTGTCAACTGACATTTCAGGTGACAACAGGGATTCGCATGGGAAGTACCTTGACCCCTACAACAGGCAGAACGCTCAGAGGATGAAGAAATGGCAAAGGCGGCTCCGCACATCGTCCTCGGGGGAACGTAGCCTTGCTACTGCCTTGGCGAAAATTACGGAGGCTGCTGATGTATTGAGATTGCCCGCGCCCATCGTGGAAGACGCGTCGCTGATATTCAGGAAATCTGCAAGGCAGGCTGTCGCAAAGAGCAAGTCGATCTCGGGCATGGCCGCAGCTTCACTCTATCTCGCTTGCAGGCGCAGCAATGTCAACATGTCTCTAAAGGAAATTGCCAAAGCAGCGAGCATACAAAACAGAGCGGCCGCAAAGTACTACAGGCTCCTAATCAATGAAGTTGAAAACAACTACATCCCCCCGCCCAGCGTCCAAAAGTACATCTCAAAGCTGGTAAACAAGGAAAAGATCAACGTGCGAGTCGAGAGGCTTGCTTTGGAGCTTGCAGAGAGGGCAAATGAAAGTGAGATCTCAAGCGGCAAGACTCCCGCGGGATTGGCAGCTGCGTACGTCTACATTGCTTCCGTCATGTTCGGGGAGCACATCCCGCAGCGAGAAATCGCCGAACTTGCCGAAGTTACCGAAGTCACTGTGAGGAACCGGTGCAGAGAAATTCTCGAAAAGTTCGTAATAAGGCAGAAGCTGCGTTAGCCAATGCCATAATACTTGAAAGGTTTTAATCCCAGTTAATCACAATTATTAGTCTATATTACTTCTCGGTGAGCTTGGTGGCCATGGGCAGCATTTCTAGGGAGGAGGATCTTTTGCTCGACCTCACTTCCAAAGTCTACAAATTAGTTATCGAGCACGGAGGCGTGGGAGTTTTGCAAAGCGAGCTCTGGAAGGAGCTAACGTTGACCAGCAGAGATGGATCTAGGCTAGCAATACGCCTTGAAAGGCGAGGCATGATTAGGCGGGAGAAGGTGTTGGACGACGGAAGGTGGACGTACAAATTAACGCCTCTGAGACTTCCAGTTCAGATACGATCAATCGAACAGGTGCCCTGCATTACATGCCCGTATGAATCAAAGTGCTCTCTTACCGGAGTAGTCAGTCCTCTTTCTTGCCCGTGGGTTTCGGAATGGGTCCTGAAGGACTATAGGGAAAGCGTGGGCGAGCAGCAGCAACAACAACAAGTCCAGCCGACCTCGCAACAGCCGCCTCAAATGAAGAGGGTCGCTGAAGCTACTGCTAGATAAAAAACGCGCTTTTGGACAGTTTTTCCCTTCCATACATTGGGACGCAATCGTTTTTTAAGACCAGCGCGTTCTTCTGATTTTCACTTTTTTTTTCGTGCAACATATCATGCGGCTAGAAGAAGCAAGGCGCGATCAGTTCAGGCGCAGGGCGAAGGAAGAAGGCTACAGGAGCAGAGCCGCGTACAAGCTGATCCAGATGAATGAAAAATACAGAATAATTCGAGCGGGATCCAAAGTAGTGGACATTGGGTGCGCGCCCGGTGGGTGGCTTGAGGTCGCTTCAAACCTCGTGGGTGAACGGGGCCTTGTGGTAGGAGTCGACATTGCTTCAGTAAAACCGATCAACGGAAAAAAGAATGTCAGGATCATACGAGAGGACGTTTCTTCACCGCAGTTCCCCTCCAGGTTAGCTGACGCGATGGGTAAGGGAAAGGCAGATTGCGTCCTTGCAGATCTGTCGCCACAACTTTCTGGAATCTGGGACATGGATCACTTCAAGCAGATCGAGCTCTGCCACAAGGTCATCGATTTGCTCCCGGAGGCATTGGTCATGGGCGGCTCAAACGTCCTAAAAGCATTCCACGGAGGAGAACTGGAGGAGCTGATCAAAAGGCTCAGGTCTTCTTTCTCGAGGGTCGAGATTTCAAAGCCCGAAGCGAGCAGGAACGAGAGCAGCGAAGTTTACCTGATTTCGATGGATTTTAGCGGGCAAGTTGCTTCAAGATCTCTTGAAGCTCGGGAAGAGGTGCGTCAGTCCGAACTGCCTTCGGATTCAGTCGAGTACGACTCGCAGAGTGACCGCTTGATTTGAGCTCGGAAAGCACTTCGAGTATTCTCGGTGTTCTCACGCCCATATCATCAGTGATCTCTGAGAGATCGTAGTAAAGGGGAATGTCTAGTTCAGGCTCGAACAATGGAAGTTTTGATATCTCCGAGCACCGTTGAACGAAATCTCTGGATTGTATTTTTCCTATCCATAGCGGCCCCCCGAGCCGGAGTTTTGGGTTGGAACAATTTTTGCACTCGGGTGAGACCGCTATCT
>JBOGRL010000371.1:0-3147 GCA_050749505.1 Nitrososphaerales archaeon | reverse complement strand
ACTCTGATTAGTGGCTCTGGGTAGAGTTGGTTCTTTATGGGTGTCGGGGGATAATGTGTCAAAAAAACCAATAGGAACCATAGGTGCAGAATGGAAAAGCTTTCGCGACGATTATTTACAGTACTGTTCCTTCAACCAAAGTACGCGACGCACTATGAGGACTGCGGCACCAAGAATGGGGCTGTATCTTCCCTGATGCGGTCCTTTGTGGCAAACAGAAGATCGACTCCATCGCCGCTTGAGACATCTCTCTTGATAGCAGACCGGATGGCCCTTACTGCAATATTCTTTGCCTCATCCTCAGACAAATTTTCAGAGAACGCGTTCTCGACTACACCTATCGCAATTTCGGCACCCGATCCAACAGCGGCGTAATCGTCGGGGATTATTGATCCGAGCGGATCCAAAATCCAAATCCGCGGCTTTGTATCCACTCCTCCAATCATTACCTGCGTAATCATCGGCGCAAAACGTCGCTCAAACATAATGACCGAAAGAAGTTTCGCTACTGAATTGGCAGGAAGTGGTCGTCGTATTTCGAGCTCACGGATCTTTACGTAAGATTGCAGCTCTTTGATCAAAATTTGCATGTCCCCAATCATGCCAGCACAAGCAGCGCCCACAGAGCTTGTAACCTTGAAAGTTTTTTTCGCAGTCTTGCTAACTATGAATCCACCCAGGGTGACTCTTCTTTCTGCACCAAGAACCAAACCGTCCTTGTATGTGAGACCGACAACTGTTGCCCCGGGGATGAAAGCTTCATTGAATGCCATGAACTAAACAACTAATGACCTCGTTTTCCACTTTACCTAATTAGGCTTTTCGGATGGGGCCCCTTAGTCCAGTTACTTCAACCATCCATGAGGATGACCCGGCTCTCCGGTGATCAATACTGCAACGAGTAATCATTTTTGCGACTAACGCGTTAGTCGCAAAATGATCGCTAAGAAATGAGGTAGTGAAAACGCTCTTCCCATTGACGCAGCCGAGCAAAGTCATTAGCATATCAGCGAGGTGTGAGTCGACATTCGCGCACCCTGCGATCTCGTTTAGATAATTCTGGACAGCTTCGGCCCCAACCTTTTCGGCCGGCTTTCCCCTTTCGCCGAGTGAAGAGGAACCGATCAAAATAGATTCCGATTTGCTATGTACCAAGATTGACGATCCGGGAGAGAACGACCTTCCTTCGTTATCCAAACTAGAAGACAAACTGCTGAACCCAGCCGCTACGAGATCAGCTTTTGCAACATCCAACTGTCTTTGACTTACATGAGAAGGAAGATTGCGGGAGCAGCTAATGATACCTGCTTGTTTTCCGCTTTCGGCGGATTTATCAACGTCATCAAACACCAGTGGCTCGTTCCGATCTGTCCCGCTGCAAGAAAGCTTCAAAATTCCACCCCCGCGCGGATAGTATCCTCTCTGCTCCACTTCCATCCTGATTTTCGCCCCCAATTTTTGATAGACAGGCAATACTACTTTGACAAGATAATCTACTGTGGGGCTGTTCGGAACTTCTGTACCTCCCATGATTCTAAGATTGAGGTCAACCTTACCGAAAATTGATATTGGAATAATTGTCTGGGCAATCAGACAAATGCTGCCCGCAGTTCCGGTGTCGATATCTTCATCGAATGAGTTCAAAATCCGGCCAGGCTTGAATTCGATCTCTGTCGACCCCACAAAAGCGCCATCAAGAGTTCCCTTACACAGCCTTGCTGATGCAAGAACTGACTGGAGATGCTGAGGCCTGAGGCCTCGCTGTTTTCTTCTTGACCTGATGTTTTTTATCCTGATCGGTTCCCCATAGATTGTTGAGAGAGACATTGACGTTCTCACAATTTGACCTCCGCCCTCGCCCAGTGAGCCGTCAATCTCGATGAATTCCATGATTCTTGGATATGCAAATTATCAGGATGACACTTTTTAATACAACCTCTTGGCCATAGTCGCAACTGACCAGCGTGGATCACAATTAAGAAACAGGCCGAGCGATTCTAAGAATGAAAAAAACTGGACTTTTCATAGGGCGGTTTCAACCTTTCCATTTAGGACATTTATCCACTGTGGAATTTGCTTTGAAGAAAGTCGAACATCTCTACATCATAGTTGGCAGCTCTCAGAAAAGCCACGAGCTCAAGAACCCATTCACAGCCGGTGAAAGAATAATTATGATTAGGAATACTCTGAATGAGGAAAAGATAGACCCATCAAGGTACTTGATTATCCCGATACCTGATGCCACAGGTCATGCGGTCTGGACAGCGTACATCGACCAAGTGGTCCCCGAATATGACATCGTTTA
The DNA here is from genome assembly GCA_050749505.1 of Nitrososphaerales archaeon. Classification (GTDB taxonomy): domain Archaea; phylum Thermoproteota; class Nitrososphaeria; order Nitrososphaerales; family CADDZS01; genus DATLTL01. The sequence goes on along the minus strand of JBOGRL010000371.1, from coordinate 842 downwards.
TTCAAACGACCGGCTGACAATACAGCTTTTCAAAGAGAAGGGCGTTCTGGCAAAGGAAGCGCCGCTTCTCGACAGATCAAAATTCTCAGCGACTGAAGTTCGTCGGCGTATAATCGAAGGCGGCGACTGGAGGGAACTAGTTCCAAAATCAGTTGCAAGATTGATCGATCCTATAATAATCAAGGGGCGATTCAATGGCCTGGAGTGAAAAAAAGGCAAATGGTTATGTTCTAGCTTTGTGGTATAACATATCAAAGTTTTTGTTTTGAATCTATCCTCGTGCGTTCAGCTGAAGGATGAGATCTTCAAGCTTGACGAACGAATCCGGTACTTCGGGTTGATGGACAACAGGCAGGGAATGATAATTAGCGAGCTCCGGAACAAGGATGAGAGCCACCCCGGCGAAACACAACTGGTTCGCGACCTTACTTTCTTCAAGGGTGCTATGGCTTCCTGGTCGCTATACTTTGGGAGCGTGCAATATTCGGTAGTCAGTCACGATTCGTTCAAGATCATGTTGGTGCCGGTTGAAGCTGGTCTTGTGATAGTCACTACGGAATCTTCGGTACCGATAGGATTTGTGGAGCATGTTGCCGAAACTGTACGACACCAGTTCTCGTTGCGTAACAAACTTTAAGGACTAAACGTCTGCGCTTTTTTTCTATTATCGTGAATTATTCGATTTGAGAAAGCTTGTAATGATACCCGGGCCAACCAATGTTCCTGACCGCGTGATGCAGGCGATGATGACTCCGATGATCAACCACAGGAGTCCCGAGTTTCATGAACTCTACAGAAGAATTCAGGGAAACGCGCAGAGGGTGTTTCAGGCAGACAAACAC
>JBOGRL010000370.1:0-3502 GCA_050749505.1 Nitrososphaerales archaeon | reverse complement strand
CTTTCAGTGCATCCGCAAGTTTTCTTGCATCCCTGATTGAAAATCCTGCCATCGCGGCGTCAAAAGAGTCGCGCCTGACGGGGAGGCTCTCAAAAACTGCGAGCAGCCCTTCCCTCCCAGTTCTGGACTTGGCTACACGCATCATCCGTACCAATGGGTCGCAGAGCAAAACATCTTTCTTTTCTTTCGTTTGTGCTTCGATGAGCTCCATAGTCATTTTCCCTGTGCCGCATCCCAAATCAAGGACTGAGAACGGTTGCCCTCCTCCGAACGAACACTGTAAAAGTTCGATCCCTCGCTTCCTCAGCTTCACATCAGTGCCGAGAGAGATATACCGGTTTGTCCTGTCATAGACAGGAATAATCTCTTCGAGTATCCTTTGAACCGAGCGCCAGTCTTCTTTCAGCCCATAGTCTTCGCGAGTCTCCGACAACAAACTTGAAAACAGGACTCCGTTTTTTTGCGCGGCGTTTTACTCCAGCCGGTCAAACGGCTTTAGGATTTCTGATATCTGGTCTATAATGTCGGTTGCGACAATGTGAAACCCTCTTAGGTCGGCCGCTTTTTTTCCTGCGAGCCCGACAATGTACGAAGCAGCAGCTGCAATTTCAACTGACTTTAGATCTGTTCCGCGGGCTTGCGCGAGCAACGATCCTATCACTCCGGACAGGGTATCGCCTATCCCGCCGCAGGTCATCGCGGGGCTCCCTACTTTATTTACGAAAACTGAAGAGCCGTCCGTGACCACCGTTTCGTGACCTTTCAGGACAATTGTTATTCCGTATTCAGAAGCTTTTTTCTTTGTTGAAGCAATTTTTTCTTCGAGTGATGTGCCCACTTCCTGCGCGAAAATTTTCTTGAACTCGCCGGGGTGCGGCGTGGTTATGCAATCTTTTCCCCTGAGAAGTGAATACAGGTCGGTGTTTTGAGCTTCGGCGTCAAGCGATGCCCTGATTTTTCTTTCGAGGCAAACATCGCCAATTACTTTCTTTGCCCCGTCGAGATTTTGTCTTCCGAACCCCGGTCCTAGCACTAGAGAGTCAACTTCGGGCAGCCATTTCAAAAGTGCGCCCGCGGCACCCCTTGTGAGTTTTGCATCAGCGATTGGGAAAACTATCAGGTCGGGAGAAAGTGATCTTATTGACGACGCGATGAGCTTCGGAACCGCGAGGTAAACCAGGTCTGCCCCAGTCCTCAGAGCTGCCATTGATGAGAAAAACGGGGCTCCGTGAAATATTCTACTTCCCCCCACGACGCATACGACACCGTTATCTCCCTTGTGCGATGCTATTCTTCTTGGCTGGATGACCTTCCGGAGCAAAGCGTCTGAGACCTCCTCGTAATCTGCCAAATGTTGTTTCCGTTCATCAACTCAAAAACCAAGTATAAAAGAAGAAACAAAATCTCAGAGGGATGGGTTTATTGCAAATCAAATCAATCGCTAGACGAACAGCAAGTAGACAAAAGCTCCTCGACGGTAGGTCGTGAAGATTGCGGGCGAATTTCTACAAAATGCCAACTAAGATAATGAAAGCAGAACGTCCTTTGGCTGAGCGCTATCAGGGCATCTTTCAACCCCATCTGCGAAGAGTCTTTAAAGCCAAGCCCTTGTGCGGACACACTGCACTATAGAGTAGTTTCACTTCATGAAGCAGAGTCTCAAAGAGCTTCCTTGCACGTCTTCGCGATGTGCCTTCGGATAGAGTGATCTTAAACAAAGAAGAGAAAAGAGCAAAACCTGAACCAGCTCCTGCTCCATCTTATTCTTCCCGGCAATTCGTCAAACCTGAGTAGGGCCCTAGCTCCTTCATGCTTCGATGTCAGTTGCATACATACGAAAATTGAACCGCAAAGATGTGCTTGCAAGTCCAGCCTCGATACGTGTTAGCTGGAACTGACGATTTGGAAGCTAGAAATCATACGGACAAATTTCAGGAGTTCATTTGCTCGCGACGCTGCGGGATAATCCGTACAGTCAGAGCGCGGATTCGGATGCGACATTGACTTTTCTACCATACTTTTGTTGCAACATGAAAGGGAGCACTGCCTTGCAGGAGAGAAAATGCGATTTCAATTCAAATTCATCATCGTATCCCAATCCTTCTCCTCTATTTCGTGAATCCGCGGACCGCCGAAATAGCCTCCGACAAGATTCACGAGCACGTCACTCCTACCTTCCTTCTTAAAGACGCTTGAAGCGAATTCCTCTATCTGAGGCCATTGAAGAGTGTTAACTTTTGAGAGCATCACGTTGCTGATCAAAGAGCCTGTGTCTTGTTTCAGAAGACCAATTTCTTCGTCCACGATGTATGGAACAGCCAGTTTTGAACCCGCTCACAGAAACTCTTTGGTAACCTCGCGTCCCAGTGCGCTGGTTCCGCCCTGTTACGATGACGACTTTGCCTTTCAAGGATTGAGAGACCATGAGTGACCTTGCATTCCAAGGCTAGCCTTCTTATTAAAAATCGTCACAAGAGAACAAATCCAACAAAAAGTTAGGCTTGGAAGAGTCCTGACCAGTGAGTTCTTAAGAAGCAAGGCAAATGCTTTCCAGGTTCTCGCATCTCGAAAGCTTAAAGGACTGAAACATAGAATTCGCGGATATGCCAAACTTTAAAGTCGAGGTCCTTTCTCTCAATGAAAAAATTCTTACAGACGCTTCAGGCAGGAAATTATTACTCTACAGCAAGGAAACGAAACCAAAATCTGTCAAGGATGTCGACCTTGCAATCAAAACTCCCGTAGCGCGAACAATCGCCTGCACGCCGATTCAACTGGCTTTTGCTTTGAGACTTGAAAAAGAGGCTGGAGGCGGGGTACTTGATAAATTCATAGGGATTCTCAATGCGGCTGAGGCTCACCTTGTTCTCCCAGAATTAGTGGAGCGGATGCGAAATGGAAAGTTGCGAGACATCAGGAGCATTTCTGAGCTAAGAGCGGCAAAGCCCGATATCTCATTTGCCTTCATTTGGACAAGAGAGGATCCGCAGCTTGTCAGCATCTTAGAACATCTAAAGCTTCCCTACGTCGTGACCGACGCATGGTATGAGGATAGTTTTATGGATAGAGTTCAATGGCTAGAATTTATCGCGCATTTCTTCAACCTTGAAAAGAAAGCCCATGAGACCATTACTCGAATCTCGGAAGAAATTGAAGCGATAAAGATTCAGAGTAAAAAGACTGCGACCAGCCCAAGCGTTCTTTGGTTTGTCGATTTTCAAGATTTTGTCTTTGTCACAGGGGGAAGGTCCTGGGCGGCCCAATCGGTCTCGGATTTGGGCGGCAAGATCATAACTCCTGACCCTCAATCTCCTGGTAGTGCCGACTCGACAAGAGAGTGGGTAGCAGAGCACATGAATGAGGCAGATGTAATCATTTTCACGATGGTTAGGCCCACCATTGCCCACATCTCTCAGCTGTATCCTAAAATCAACGAGTCGCCTGCTTTCAAGAACAAGAAGATTTTCGGATTCAGCGTAGAGTACTGGCAGGAGTCGACTTA
>JBOGRL010000369.1:0-3083 GCA_050749505.1 Nitrososphaerales archaeon | reverse complement strand
CGCAGGGTAGGACGGTTTTTTGCAAGCACGTTGTTGATTGCGCTGACTTGCTTCGCGCTGGGCAGGATGTGGCAGTATTGAATGAGAAGGGAGAACTGCTCGCTGCAGGGCGTACTCTTCTATCTGGGCCCACAATTAAACAATTTAAAAGAGGCGCGGCTGTCAAGATTAGAGAAGGTAGCAGCAGAAAAAATGCCCCCCCAGATGAATTTTGACAACCGCCAGACGCGACGAATGCTCGAACGCATGGGCGTGAGCATGGACCAGATCGAGGGCGTTGAAGAAGTCATCATTAGGACTGCTGACAAAGATCTGGTGATCAAGAATGCAAACGTTTCCGAAATGAAAATGAAAGGCTATCGAGTTTTTCAGGTTGTGGGAGAAGACGTCGAGGAAAGGATGCGTGAAAAGCCAAAGTTTACCAGAGAGGACGTTCTTCTTGTCGCTCAGCAGGCAAAAGTGTCCGAGGCAAAGGCTGAACAGGCGCTAAAAGACACTGATGGAGATTTGGCTCAGGCAATCCTGCGACTATCCTGACCCAACGGCCGCAATATCCTGACACGTGTTTGATCGAAAGAAGGTGCTGGGTGAACCCGCGGCAACGGATTTACCCGTTTTTTTCACCGAAACTTCTCTGGTGCAGATTAGCTAGGATAGACAGCCGAACCGCGCTTTTCTTTTTGCAAAACTCTTGCTTCTTCGGGCGTTTTGCTTTATCAGATGAATTTCTTGCATTCGCCTCAATCCAATGTGTTGAGGGACGCTCGACTGGCGTTATGTAGTTCCGGAAAAAACCTATCTTGATTTTGTTCTATCAAGCTTGGAAGCGACTCCAAACACAGGGTGGGATACAAGCTCAGAGAGAATCAAACCTCGCATGATTGGAAATGCTCGTAGACTAGATTAGAAACTCTTGCAACGTTTTTCCAAACATTAATGATGATCCACGAGTCCATCCTGAACCCCATCACGCAGTATGAGGCGCAGACAGGATATTTGCCGCGCAATTTTGGGGGTTGAAGATTAATTCGCAGAAACAAAAATCCCTTGCAGAGAACTGGCACTTTGCGGCGTCGCATTAATCAGATGAACAAAAGCTACTTTGCCACAACAATGGCGGCTTGTTTTCGCTGCTCCTTTTGCTTGGACTCCATCAGCTGTATTTCGTTGACAGTGTAGGTTCTCCCGCCCTTGAAAGGCGTGAACATCTTGCCGCCTCCATGGTAGAACTTTGAGAAGAACTCTACGTAGATGAGCCTCGCTCCCTGTATCCCCGGCTCGAAAAGCGCGAGTACAAGGTTGAAAAGCTGTCCAAAGACGAGTATTATTACGCCGACGACCGCGAACGCGACACCGCTGGCGACGTCGCCTATGAAAATCTGATCTATGACTCCGGCGAGTATGATAGAAGCAAGGAGTATTCCGACGATTCTCGTGTAAGATAGGATGTGGCTTATGATCGACGGGAGCTCGATCAGAGACTGGCCGCCTTCACCATAAGCTATCAGCCCCAGCCCAGCAACCAGCATTCCGATGTAGACGCCCGTGATTGGATTTGCTTCCGGATTTACTGAACCATGGTGCAGCACGGTAAGGCCAACGAGTGAGATCCCCCACCCTGCAAGCAGCCAACCGACCTTGGCTAGCACGTGCTTTTTCTCGCCCATCCAATAGCTCGTGACCATTCCGAGCACCAGACCGAACGACACCTCGAACAAACCGATGTATCCCGCGAAGAGGAGGAGGCTCTTCAATCCGCCCGTCGATATTGGATCAAAAAACGCGCCGTTGGGAGGCAACCCTAGATGGAAGTTCGCGTCCAGGTACGAGAACAGGTATTGATTCAGATGGAAACCAAAATATTCGTTGAAAACGAACCCGAGCGCAACGCCGATTACGGCTCCCGGAATCATCGCCATGGCGAGTTTCTTGAACTGGACTGGCTTGAAGATGTTCCTCGCAAAAGATCGCAACTGGCGCGGTACGATTGTCTTTCTCCCTGGACGCTTTACCCTATTGAGTATCCAAAAACAGATTCCGATTATAGAGATTCCGTAGCCGACATCGCCGAGCATCAACCCGAAGAAGATCGGAAAGGTCAGCGCGAATATCAGTGACGGATCGAACTCTCTCTGCTGCGGCAAAGAGTAAAACCTGATGAAAGATTCGAAGAACCTTAGCCTCTTTGGGTTCTCAAGAAGAGTCGGAGGTTTCTCGCTGCTCTTGATCTTGAACAACATCGAGGAGGTGGAATGGCGCTGGAGGGTCTCTTCGAGCGAGTGAAACTTGTTCTGAGGCACCCACCCCTCCAAAACGAACGTGTTATCCGTGAACCCAAAGTTATTCAGCACTTCGAGCTTCCTCGATTCGATGGCGAGTTGTTCCTCCACAGAGGACATTATCGCATAGTACCGCTCTGAAAGCGCGAGGAGCTCCGTATCTATCTTTTTGAGCTGGGAATCCACTGCCTGTTTCTCTTCCTTCAACCGGAAAAGAACATCCGAAGGCTTTCCCCGGAGCCTCGGAATCCTCTGCAACCTCAGGTTTGCTCTCTGGATTATAGACCCGAATTTTTCCAGTTCCTCGCGCGGAACAACGATAACTAATCTAACTGGGTCTTTTCCATTCGAGTACTGCATCACGTTTTGGATCGAGGTTAGGCTTTTCCTGAGCTCAATGTACTCTTCCGCAGAAGCCGTTCCGAGGAATGATGCGGCGGATTCGAGATCGAAAATTTTCAGGTCTTCATTTACGAACTCCAATTTCGTTACAAGGTCTAGCTTGTCCCTTAAATCGTCCGACTTTGTAATGAGCGTGCTCTGGTTCTGCTTGAGCTTTGCAACTTCGTCATCGATCTTTACTGACCTAGAAGCAACCAACAGCTCTGTCGGAGATGAGAATCCCATTCTGTCACCAATGCGAGTCTGGGGAAGAGCCGTCTTGAGCGATCGGATTCGTAGGAGCTCCTCGGAAACTTCACGCAGGTTCACGTTGTCCAGCTCTGGACGCAAGTAAACGACGGCAGACTTGGACAACGGCTCAAGCTGAACTAGGCCTAGATCGTATAGAATTGAGACTACCGT
>JBOGRL010000368.1:0-3508 GCA_050749505.1 Nitrososphaerales archaeon | reverse complement strand
GATGAGATATATGAGGAAAATTATCAGACAACATTTTGCGTGTGGGTTTGTCTAACGATCCACGCCATTTCCCCTGATCAATCTCCTACAGCCAGCACGAGAATCCATAGCCTGAACAACCTTTCGTGAGTACATCATCACGCTCTGCCAGGAAACAAAGCAGAGAATACGAAACAAGATTTTTTGGTTCACGGCAAGCCTAGTAATAATGGAAACAGGCGTCGCCATCCTTTCTTGAGACGTTTCACGCTGGAAACAGAATCACATAAGCAGGGGCAGGAATAGAAATGGAGGCTTGATGTGTTGACTATTGCTTATTGCTAACTCAGTCTTGGCAATTCTCATCGGTTCTTGTTGTCTATTCTCGGCATTATCACCGACGGGCAGTTTTAGTCTTGCGGCTCAAAATGATAGCAGCTACGGCACTACTGCGCAATACCAAACTCCGATAAAACATGTGGTGATTATTTTGATGGAGAACACTGAATATTTCGATGTAATTGGCAGTTCGAGTGCACCTTTTGAAAATGTGCTTGCAAACAATTACTCGCTGGCTACGCAATACTATGCCATAACTCATCCCTCCCTGCCTAATTACCTCGCCTTGATTGGTGGTTCAACATTTGGTGTAACAACTGACTGTTCGCTCGTGCAGTGCTTACAGAATTCAACAAATCTCACAGACCTTCTCGTCCAACACGACTATTCGTGGAAGGAGTATGCAGAATCCATGCAGGCTAACTGCTCTCGGCAACCTAGCCTCGACGGCCTTTACGCTCCAAAACATGATCCGTTCGTCTACTTCAAAGACGTCACTGGCAATGATGGAACTGGTGCCACTTCCACGTATTGTGACTCGCATGTTGTTCCGTTCACCCGATTCACAAACGATCTCCAATCAAATGATCTCCCAAATTACGCATTCATTACGCCTAATCTATGCAATGATGCCCATGATTGCAGTCTCGCATACGCTGACAACTGGCTTTCGACCCACGTTTCACAGATAATCGATTCCACATCATTTTCATCAACCGTGATATTCATAGTCTATGATGAGGGTTCGACAAATCTGGGTTTTTCGAATTTCAACGGAGGACACGTTGCCTGCATTGCTGTTTCTCCATTTGTCAAGTCACATTACAGATCGATAGTCCAATATTCGCACTATTCCCTCTTGGCCACCGTAGAATCAATTTTTGGAGTAGGAAGCCTCGGCCGAGGTGATTCGAATTCTAGCAACATGCAAGACTTGTTCAACATAACACTACCGCCCAATCAATCAACTAAATCACCATCAACTGTTACTACCGCCCCGTTCTATACAAATATTAAAACCGAGAGCAAATTGAATACTGGTCTAACAGGAAATTCATTGAATCAGTACATTGTATTTGCAGTGATAACTTTTCTGATAGCAACAGTCATTCTTGTTACTCGCTTTCGGAGAGAGGGTCTGCTTCAATCCTGACTCTTCTTATTCTTGTTCAAATTGGAAGCATGGGGCTTGCCAAAACGTTTGAACAGATCCCAGAAAAATACAACGATTCAATAGTAGGTTTTGTTTATTGCCGCCATTGGATTATATGTCATAGTTGCAGGTTGGTATGGTGTCTTCCTTCTTCTTTGCCGTCGTCGTCGTCGTCGAGCTAGATGGCGGATCGAATTCTTCCGTGAGAGTCGTTAGCTCCAGGTCTATCTGGTCCTCGATACTCGATATCATTCTATTGATGAAGAGTTACTTATACAATGGAACGCGTGCAGTCCAATTAGTGGAAATGGTCTCTCAGGGTCGAATGATCCACGTAAGCTGTATCTCTCCACCGAATTCTATTCAAAGATTAAAGAAAACTGGAAGGTCGTTCGCCGGTTCAATATGACAAGTTCATCATCCTGAGCGGCTCAAAGATGCCACGCGCTGACTGACTAATTACTCTAAAGCACATTAATGCACTTTCGGTCAGTTATCGAATCTTTTGAGTTATCATCTCTACAAGGTTTAGCGGTCATGCATGCCTAAAGCAATTATACTTTCAGTGGATTGCACATGCTCTAACAAGAGCTGAATTTCTGATAGATTGGCCAGAATCCACATTCTAATTGCAACTTCAATCTGTCTACTATTCTTTATCGCACCACTAGGCATTGTCACCCCAGCAGCGCAAGCGCAGAGTACTCCTGCGTTCAGTACTGCAGTCAACCTAAGCAGTGACACGGGTTTGGCAAAGCAACCTGCAGTGGCAAACTATGGTCAGAACGTCTATGTTGTTTGGACCGAAGGGGGCAAAGGAATCTTTTTCAGAGTTAGTACCGATGGTGGAACCTCTTGGACACCTTCCACGACATCTCCTGCGTTGAAGCTCAGCAACAATGGCGGCGTGGCCCAGTTCCCGGTAATGTTCACCCAATTCCAGCAAGTTAATACAGGTGATGTCTACGCTGCTTGGTCTCAAACTGTGAACAAGGTACTCCAAGTCTTTATCGCTGCCAGTAATGATAATGGACTAACCTTCAAAGCAGTACAACTCAGCACGGCTGGTGGCATTACTCCGGCTATCGCTGCATCAGGCTCTGATGTATATGTTTCTTGGTATCAGAATACACACTGCCCGGGCGGTAGCGCTGGCAGCGGTTGCATCTGGGTGAGCTCAAGTACAGACAACGGCCAAACTTGGGGCGCTCCTGTACAGCTCAATCCTAATCACGGAGTTGGCGAGGAACAGATAGTTGCGTCAGGACACAACGCATACGTCACTGCAGACGGCATCTATTTCGAAGCCACGTATAACGACGGAGGAACTTGGAGCACACCGATTTTGCTTTACAATTCATCCCAAATCTCACCTCCTTGTTCACCATTTTGCTTTGGTCGCGAGCCATGGATTGCCGCAGACGGATTGAACGTCTATGTGACTTGGGAATCGAGTAATCCTGCGCAGACTTCTGGCAGTACCCCTAATTACAAAGACTACGGGCGAACGAGCAATGACGGTGGAAAGACTTGGAATCCTCCGCTCTCAAACCCCATGCCTCAGCTCTTGACTGGAACGGTGAGAAACGATTGGGAACCGGAAAACGCTGCCTTTGGCAACACCGCGTTCCTTACCTTCCACTCACTTGCATCTCAAAGCATCTGGGTCACATCAACCATAGATTCAGGCTTGCAATGGAGCGCGCCTCACCGTATTAGTCCGATCGGACAACAAAGCGCGTTTGCGCATGTATACACATCTGACGGGTTGAACGTCTTTGTGATGTGGGGACAAGCGATAGCAAAGGGATCATCAGTTTGGAACGCATACGTCTCATACAGCGGGAATTCTGGAAAGACTTGGAGCAGCCCAATTGACATCAGCAACAACGCAAATGGCATAGCGGCTGGCAACAAGGACGTAACACTCTTTGCACTCTCTAGCAATGGCGCACACTGCTTCGCGGCCTGGACATACACCAGTGGGACAACTAGTCAGGTATACTTCGCATCATCTTAGATGCACAATCCACAGGG
>JBOGRL010000367.1:0-5313 GCA_050749505.1 Nitrososphaerales archaeon | reverse complement strand
CTGGGTCAAGGAGCTCGACCTGACAGTGAGAGAGCTCATGTTCATTCCTGAAGATAGGCAATCTGTCTGCTGGCGGTTTGTAATTGACGGAGATTTGACGAGAAGAGAACTTCGATTACTGGTTGATTGCGAGTTCAATCTGATGTGGGAAGCTAAGCAGGCTGGCGAGCAGTATAAAACAAAAAAGGAGATCTTGCAGTACGATGAAAAAGATTACCTGGTCCTTGCAAAACACTACAGGTACCCAGATTGGACAGGGATTATCGGCGCCAACCGTCAACCATCCTCAATCAGACTAGGGCTAGAAGGAAAAGAAGCGTCAGTCTTAGGCGATCCGGATTTTGGCAGTGTAAAGCTAGAATATGAAATGACTGTCTTGGCAGGCGAGCCCAATTTCGACATCGACCTCTGTCTTGCTGGAGGATCGCTGTCCTATCCAGAGGTCATCGCCGAGTTCCACGATTGCATGGTCGGCTTTGATGATCTTGCAGTTCAGAAGACTGCGTTGTACGAAGAATACCTTATGAATACGCTCGAGGTGTCTCTTTCGGACCAATCAATTTCTAGAGCTTTCAAGTGGTCAAAAGTAAATCTTCGAATGCTCGAGCACTACCAGCCCGGCTTCGGTACAGGACTTTTTGCTGGTCTGCCGCATTTTGCAATATACTTTGGTCGCGATATAGCATGGTCAACTCAAGGTCTACTTGCAATTGGCGACTTTGAGAGCGCAAGGGAGAACTTGAACCTGCTCGCAAAATTTCAGGCACGTGCAAACGGCGAGGACATGCTAAGGGAGCCCTTCTATTTGGGCGAGATACCCCACGAAATTCGTACTGAAGGAACAGTTTACTACTATTCTGTCGATGCGACACCGCTGTTTGTTATCGCATGCAAGAGTTACCTTGATTGGACGAGAGACACAAATTTTGTAAGGTATCTCTATGACAACATAATCAGGGCGGTAGATTGGAGTCTTCGTGCTGATCGAGATGGCGATGGACTTGTCGAACACGGGCCGGAAGGTTTCCTGATAGATACAACATGGATGGACTCTTACTACCGGGGAAAATCGGCGGTGGACGTTCAGGCGATCTGCTGCCGGGCGCTGTTTGATGGGGCACAAATTGCAAAAAGATTGGGTGACGATTCGAGAGCAAATCACTGGCTTGCGAGGGCCGTGAAACTGAAGGACTTGATTCTCCAAAGGTACTGGGACAATAAATCAGGCTTCTTCTATGACACCATTGGTGTTAACGGTGAACCCAAGGCGTCACTGACAATTAATTCGATAGTCCCTGTTATGTTGGGCTTGACCGATGACGAGGTGACTGATCACGTCATGAAGAGAATCGAGAGCTCTGAATTTACTACAGATTGGGGTATTAGGACAATGTCGCGCAACGATCCAGAATACGACCCGAGAAGTTACCAAAAAGGAGGGGTTTGGCCGTTTTGCACGGGCTGGGTAGCGAGGACCGAATTCATTAAGAGGCTGTATAGGGAAGGAGTGGGACACGTAGGGAGCTTTGTTAAAGGTCTGGACATGGGGGCAAACTACTTCAAGGAAGTCTTGTATGGCGATTTGCCCCCGACAGGAAAGAATCCGGTCCAACCAACTGGTTGTTTTATCCAAGCTTGGTCTGCCGGGATGTTTCTGTCTAGTATCGTGGAAGGCCTCTTGGGCGTTGACCCTGGAATCAATCAGGCGTCTAATGTCAGGATTACGCCTTATCTTGGAGAGGGCAATTCTCGCCTCGATGTCTCCAGTATCCGCGTAGGGCAGTCTCTGTACGATTTGAAGGTTACAAAAGAGGATAGCTTAATCGATTTGAAATTGAAGAACAGGGGACCCGGCCCGCAAATAGTAGAATCTGGTTTCGTCGTTTCTTCGGGAGCTTCTTCAGTCGTGGCTCGAGCAGATTCGGGCACCACTGCTGAGGAATTGTCATATCAAAACGAGCGTGGCTACATTACGTGTTCGTTCAGGATGAGATTGCTGGAAGATGAATCAAAAGAGATCCAACTCAAGCTCAGATGATCATCGGAATCAATTGAAGAAAACACCCGTGCGAGCAAAAGGGGCTGTTGGAAGGTTTTCTGTTCTAGAGGCAACAGGGGAAGCAAAAAAAGTTTCATTTACAACTACACTTGCCTCGTACTCTGAGGAAGCGCGTCGAGATTATTCGAATGTCGGGCCTCCAAAGTGTGTAGACGGCTCTTCTATAGTCAAGTTTCCTTCGGCTTAATGCTCGCGTGATAGCTGCCTACTCAGCTGGTAGGCTGAATTGTCGTAGTATGCAAGTGCGTATGGTCTTGGCTGTCTGACACTGCTCGCGATCCTGACTACTTCCCTGGAGAGAGCCAGCAAGAAAATCAAATCGAAAGGAGATCGGCATAGTTTTTGAAAGATATCCCAGAAATCACAGGAATGAGAGGCTACGCCAGCCAAGCCGTCATCATATTTCATTTTCTTGTGCTAGGTAACCTACTTGGATGGTTGAGCCTCTCCCGCATCGCTCTTGCCTGGAACAGCGGAGTCGATTTCTTCTTTGTGTTGAGCGGCTTTCTTCTCACTGTCCCATTCATCGAATCCTCCCTAGATCCAAAGCGCAAGAAGCTAAGCTTGAGGGAATTTTACATCAAGAGAGCATTCAGAATCCTTCCAGTTTACTATCTGAGCTTGGGCATTGCTGTGCTTGTTTTTTCTCGCCCGGCCACATTCCAACAGCTACTTGCAAGTATTTTCTTTCTGCAAAGTTTCAGTCAGAGTACTTTCAATAGCATCAACGGTGTCAGCTGGACTCTTGTTATCGAAGAAATATTCTACGCAACGCTGCCGGTATTCTCGATATTCTTTTTGAAGAGGAGATGGATGTACTCCCTACCGGCTTGCTTTGCGATCTCAATCATCTACAGGATAATCATCTATACGCTCTTCAGCCAGAACTCCATAATCCTCCATTTCTACATGTGGCAGTACCCGAGCTTCCTTGTGCATTACGCCATCGGCTGTGTGCTGGCAAATCTCTACGTCACACGAAGACACCTGCCTGTTCGTCCGACGGGCAAGTTTGTCTCTTCGCTCCCGATGCTCGCTTCAATTATCGTGCTCCTCGCAACGCAATACTGGGTGGGGATGACATATTTGGCCTATAACGACGTTGAGATATTTCCTGCCCTGATATTTGCATTTGAGTACGGAGCGCTGATTTATCTGACACTAGTTTCGCCACCGGCTGCGATACTTCGAAATATTTTTACAAATAGGCTTGCACAGTTTACTGGAAGGATAAGCTACAGCGTGTACAGTATACACTTGCCAGTACTTCAAGCACTCTCACAAATAGGACTCCCCATAATAAGCTGGATAGCGGCAAGTTATGTGATCGTTTTTTTCGCAGCGACTTTGACATACTATTTCGTAGAGAAGCCATATTTGCAGTTGAGGAACAAGATTTTGAACAAAATCAGAAGCGAGAAAAGAAGGAAAGAAAAGATAGCTCCGCTCATCGAAATCAAGTAACGATACTCTCCGGCAGGGCCGGGATATGGTCAAATACGCGCACCCATCTACAAGCAAATCTACTTTCGCGATAGGTTTCGCATTACCGGCGCGCTCTACGTTCATGCAACCTCCGGCAACTTCAATGTTAACCGCTCTGCCGAAAAGCGCTAGCAAAGCTTTCTCAAGAGTTCCATTAATTAGTTTAGCGAAGGAATAAATCAAAATGGGGCAAATTTGTCTGTAGGAATTACCTATTCAGCATAAGACCCCGTTGCGACCAAGTTAACACAGATATTTCCCATTCGGTGCATGCAATGGTATTAGTTGAAGACAGAGAGAGACATGATCCGAATAATCAAGGGAGATATGCGTCGATTCTCTCCCCTTGGATGGCTTTTCTCATTCCTCTAGTTGTCTACTTGTTGTCATTGAGATGGTACGATTATAGCTACGGTTTTAATGTTCTTGCGGCGCAGTACGCGCTTTGGACAACGCATTCTTTTAGTTTGGGGGTAGCTAATGACAGCATTGCTCCGATGATCCCTAACATCGACATTATCACGTACCATGGAACGTACTACACTGCGTATGCTCCGGGGCTCTCGCTCATTAGTTTGCCGTTCGCAGTAATCGGGTTTGCACTTGATGGAGGGAAATTGCTTCCCAGCGGGGACGCCATGGTAATGCTTGAGGCTTTTGTCGCGCTGACCGGGGCGCTAGCATCCGTTTTGGTATACAAGATATGCATGCTTTACTCCAAGCGGGTGCTGCCATCATTACTTGCTGCACTGACTCTTGCATTTTCGACACCCGCGTGGGCTTTCGCATCAGTGATATTTCCTCACGACACAACAATGTTTTTTGCGCTTGGGGGGACGTATTCGATACTCCATTATTTCCGCGTCAATCCGAGGCGGCGCTACCTGCTATTCGCCGGAGTATGCATAGGAATTGTTTCTACTCTTGACTATGTGGCCACGATTCTCGTCATCCCAATCGCGATTTACATTCTTTTGCAAACCGCAAGCAGGAGAAGGGTTTCCATGCTGGTGTACGGCCTAAAATCTACAGCTGCAGCCAGCGGCTCAAGGTTTCTTATCTTTCTGTTTACCTTCATGGCAACAGGGCCTCTCGTTGTGCTCGGATACAACGAATCCGTTTTTGGTAATCCATTTATCTTCTCAGAGGAATTCTTCACCAATGTCCCTAGCGGCAACCAGAATCTCGTCGGGTTGGTCAGCAGGTTTAATCTTGATGGGTTGCCGATTCAGGCAGTTTACAACCTAATCAGCTTGTACCGAGGAATATTCATCCTTTCACCGATCCTGGTCCTCGGTCTGTACGGGTTGTATCGGATGTTTCGGAGCCACAACCTGAAACTCGATGGCGCGCTCTTTCTCTCGCTCTTTTTGTGCATCTATCTTCCCTACTCGGCCTGGAACGACTGGGCGGGGGGAGGCTCTTATGGACCTCGTTTCCTTGTGGCTGGGCTACCGTTCCTAACCATTCCGATAATTATGATTTGGAGTGGAGCCAGTTGGAGCATGCGCAGGCGGGCATACACTGGCGGGCTTTACTTTATCCTATTCGCAATCGGAGCTATAACTCAAGGGATGGGGGCGATCACCAATGCCACCCCGTTGACACTGGAGCCAGGCCCACCGCTTGTATACCAGTTGACGCGTTTTGCTTTGCCGTCTCTTTTCAAGGCTCAGCTTGGAGTGTGGTTCTTGCATAGACAGTATCCGCATGGAAATCTTCCCGTTGACCTTGCTTTCACCGTGATCCTCTTTGGAACTATTCTTGGC
>JBOGRL010000366.1:0-4125 GCA_050749505.1 Nitrososphaerales archaeon | reverse complement strand
GTCCCCGGCTGGCGAGGGCACGAATTCAAAGCAAATCTTGCATGAATCGGCAAGAGTCTCGAGCACAGACCTCGCCGCTCCAAAGATCTCCGGGCCTATGCCGTCGCCCTCTATGCAGGATACTCTGTAGCAGCGGGTCAATCTATTGCTTCCCACTCTTTTTCCTACGGCGTCGGTATTTCGGGTTTCTGGGAGGAAGATCTTGCTTTTCTGAGCATCACTTCGTTTATTCCGCTGATCATCGCGTCCACGCTGGTCATCACAATGTCAGAGCCGGTAGAAGAAGCTGAACTGACGTTCCCATTCTCATCTTCGATTTTTACCAGCACTTCGGCATCCGCGTCCGTTCCCCCAGTTATTGCCTCTATTTTGTACTCCCTCAGTTTTATCTTGGTGAACTTGTCCGTGACTTTCTGAATTGCTCTCAAGACTGCATCGACCGGGCCTGTTCCAGTTTCTGCGACTGTCATCGTTTGGTCATCGCCGATTGTCAGGCGCACCGACGCTGTCGGAACCGTGTTGATTCCGGTGATTACTGCAAGATCTCTTATCTTGAGGAATGGATTGCCCCTCTCCAGGCCGATGACGTCTCTTGCTGTCCTGTCAAGATCAACATCGGTCACTGTCCTTCCCTGGTCTCCGATTACCTTGATCTTCTGAAGTATCTTCTTCAGTTCCTCCCTTGACGGCTCGATTCCCAAGGCTTTCAGCTGCGAAGCTACTCCGTGGGACCCGGAGTGCTTGCCCGCATGGATTCTCCTTGTTGCGCCCACTAGCTCCGGCTCCATTGGCTCGTAAGTTGCGGGTAGATTCAGGACGCCGTGGGTATGAATGCCGGACTCGTGTCCAAACGCGTTTTCACCAACTATAGCCTTGTTCGGCTGGACGAAAATGCCGCTCGCTTTCGCAACGAGCCTTGAAGTCAAGTAGAGCAGTTTGGTGTTTATCCTTGTCTCGTAATTGTATAGCCTTGAAGCGCCCATCACGAACTCTTCGAGCGAGGCGTTGCCGGCTCTTTCTCCCAGTCCGTTGATCGTCACGTGCGACTGGTCTGCTCCGGCCACTATTCCAGCGAGACTGTTCGCGACTGCAAGTCCATAGTCGTCGTGGCAGTGCGTACTCAGGGGAGTTTTTACCTGCGAGCGCGCGAAATGAACCATCTCTGCGTACCTCTCCGGCGTGGTCGTCCCGACGGTATCCGGCAAATCGATTCTTTCGATGCCTAGTTCCGAAACAGCGCGCAGCACCCGCGCTAGGTATTCTCTATCAGAGCGCGTCGAATCTTCAGCGGAAAACTCTACCTTGATCCCATGAGCGATCGCGTACTCTATCCCGCTGACCGCGGCATCGAGCGCCTGCTCTCTTGTCATGTTCAGTTTGTATTTCAGGTGAATATCAGAAGTTGCGATGAAAAGATGGCCATAAGGCACGTCGCATGCAATCAGCATATCAACGTCTTGCTTGTCCACCCTGGAAAGAGCAGCCACCTGAGATCTTAGTCCCAGTTTGCCTATCGCCTTTACAGCTGCAAACTCCCCCTCGGAAACAACTGGAAACCCGGCCTCAATCACGTCAACTCCGAGTGCATCGAGAGCCCTTGCAATCTCGATCTTCTCCTCGATTGTGAGGGACACCCCCGGAGTTTGCTCCCCGTCTCGCAGAGTCGTGTCAAAGACTCTGATTCTCCGGCTTTGCTGCTGGGTCGACATGGCGTCTACTGCAGGCCTCTCCTCAGGGCAGTTAGGCCAGTCCTAACTATTTCCTTGACTGCTCCCGACTTTGAAGCTTCCGCAACGAAAGAATCGATCTGCTCTGGGGTGGCCGAGTACTCGACTACGATCGAATCCCGTGCAATGTCAACCGCTTTTGCCCCGAGCGTATTTGAGAGATCTAGTATCGCGTTCCGGTTCTTGTAATCGTGCGTCTCAAATTTGACCAGAGCGAGTTCCCTTGAAATTGACTCGTGCTGGGTCATGGTGCCTACCTCGATCACGTCGATCATCTTTTCGAGCTGCTTCACGAGCAGGCGGAGAGAGTCTTCATCCCCCTTTGGGATAATCGTCATCCTAGCGAGGTCGGGCGCCAGGGTTCCCCCGATCGAGATGCTTGTGATGTTGAAACCCTTTGCTCTGAACATCCCGGAGATCCTGTGGAGTACCCCTCTCTGATTTTCTACTATCGCATAGACGATCTGCGTTGCCTGCTTTCTTTCCCCGCTCGTGATGACCTCCTCTCCACTGGTGTTGGTCGGCATCTGCGCCGTGAGGGGAGTCGGCTGCGCTGACATATTCAGGCAACCACCATGTCCTTGAGCGCGGTTCCTGGAACCACGAACGGGAATACGTCTTCTTCCGGAGAAATTGGAACATCAATGACAGTCGTGACGTCGCTTCGAAGCCCGAGCTTCACGGCCTTCGCAAATTCATCTATCGATTGCGCCCTCAGCCCCTGCGCCCTGTAGGCTTCGGCGAGCTTGACGAAATCTGGGACGCCGTAGAGCTTTACGCCGTGATAGTGCCTCTGGTAGAATAATCTCTGCCACTGGGCGACCATCCCAAGCATTGTATTGTTCATCACAACCACGATGACCGGGATGTTGTCCAGGACTGAAGTTGCGAGAGCTGCTTCGGTCATGTTCAGGCTACCGTCGCCCGCTATGTCCACAACAGGCCTGTCTGGCGCGGCTACCTTTGCGCCGACCGCGGCTGGAAAGCCAAACCCCATCGTGCCCAGACCCGTGGAACTATAAAACGTCCCGGGTTCGATGACGTCAAAGTGCAGCGATGACCACATCTGGCACTGGCCAACTTCTGTGGTGACCAGCGAGTTTGCCGGGAGTACTTCGCGGAGTTTCTTGAGGAGGCTCAGCGCCGAGACCTTCGTCATGTCGATCTTCCACTCGTTCTTGCAGTTTTCTCTGACCTCGTTGAATCTCTTAGACCATCTTGAGATTTCGTTCCGCCTTGCTCTCCTTGCCAGGGAATCGAGCATTGCCCTGAGCGAGACCTTTACGTCGCCTATGATTCCCAGGTCGGCTTTTTTGTTCTTATTGATTTCCGACGGATCGATGTCGATGTGGATTACGGTTGTCTTTGGGACAAAATCACTCACCTTTCCAGTTGATCTGTCGGAGAACCTAGTTCCGACGGCTAGCAGCACGTCGGCTTCTAAAATCAGGCGGTTTGCCTCAAGGTGCCCGTGCATCCCGATCGGTCCTAGTGCGAGCGGATGGGTCTCGTTGAAAACGCCCTTCCCCTTGAATGTGGTCGCAACCGGACACATCAGCGCTTCGGCAAGAGCTTGGAGCTCGGTAAACGCTCCTGCGATTGCAACTCCTCCACCTGCGAGGATCATTGGTCTTTCGGCGTTTAAGATCGCCTCAACAGCTTTTTCGATCTGAATTGGGTCGGGATCCATCACCGGAGCGTACCCGCGGATGTGAATAGCTTCTGGAAACTCCATCTCAACTTCTCCGGTCTGAACGTCCTTTGGAATATCTATGAGTACAGGTCCGGGCCTACCTGAACCGGCAATGTAAAACGCCTTCTTCACCATTTCAGGAATCATTTTCGGATCAAGTGGCTGAAATTCGTATTTTGTAACGGGGCTTGCAACGCCCATGATGTCGCATTCTTGAAACGCGTCCTTGCCTATGGAAGTCGTTGCGACCTGACCTGTGATCGCTACCATGGGGATTGAGTCCATGTAGGCTGTCGCTATGCCCGTCACCAAATTCGTCGCTCCGGGCCCCGAAGTTGCCAGGCACACCCCGGGCCTCCTGGATACTCTTGCAAACCCGTCTGCCATGTGCGCGGCGAGCTGCTCGTGCCTGACAAGTATGTGCCTGATTTCGGAATTGTATAACTCCTCGTAGATAGGGAGGTTTGCTCCGCCGGGCATCCCGAACAGAACGTTTGCTCCTTCGTTCTGCAGCGCTTTGATTAATCCCTTCGATCCACTTATTTTTGACACTTGATCTCACTTACTCCATTACGTTTTTCCCCCAGCGTCGCGTAGTTCTTGGTAGAGCTAGGCTGGGGTCTATGCCACGCTAAGCGGCAAGCTCAACAACACTCCGAAGAAGACGACACCGTAGGAGTGCGAAGCTGAAGAAACAGCACCAGA
>JBOGRL010000365.1:0-3164 GCA_050749505.1 Nitrososphaerales archaeon | reverse complement strand
CCGCAAACCAGCCCTTCCTGCAAGATGGTACCCAGCCCGCAAAAAGGGTCGAGGAGCGTGCCGGTTTTTGATTTCATCGCCAGATTTACGAGTATCCTTGCAAGCCTGGGGCTGATGGTGATTGTCGGATCTTGGTAAGATCTTGTGAAGTCTCTAGATTCAAACCCTGGGACATCTGAAGCTGCAACCGAATAGCAGTAGATTGGTTCCTCCCCGAAACCACCGTGCACCACAACGTCAAATCCCTTCTGTGTTTGGTCCTTGGGGAAAAGAACTCTTTCATACAACTCCTTGAGCTTGAGCTCACTAAATTGAGTTTGACGGACATCATCTGATTCCCCGTTTTTTCCATCCATTTCCGAGCTAATAGACGGTTCCAGAAACCTTGATTTCCGAAACGAGTTTAGCTTAAGAAAATCCTGAACAGCCAGTCTTGTTTCTTCAAGAAGCCTAGAATCGCAGTAATATCCAGACACTGTCCAGTTGAATTTTGCTTCTTCGGGCAGGGGAAGGCCCTCGAGGAGGTCTTCGATGGTATTCCCGCAAACACGGGCAACCTTGTAGATGCCTCCGAGCCTTTTCGCAAGCCGCTTGACTGTGGAGTAATCTGAGCTCACCAATGCCGCGTTCTCTTGTGTATTCTCAATGTGGAATGGGAAGATCCCGGTGTCTCTGACGCTTGCGAGTTCAAGTATCGAAACCGCTCCGTATGCCATCGTAAGCAAGAACTTGTCGCTGTCATTTTCTTCTTGTTTCAAGCAGAACACCGCAACTCCCCGGGGATCGATTTTTCTTTTCTACCATGAGTAGCAATTTTCAACTAAATACAACTAACTATGAACCCTGTTCGCGTCGATACCCGATGCCACAGGGACATTCAAAGGAATTGGCACGGCATTTTAGGGCCGAAGGAAGGATTTCTTGGGATTTTTTTTATTCACGTAAATCAGAGGTCGAAAGCGACAACTGCAAGAGCGGCCATTCAGGAGAAAGAACCCCCGAAATTGGTCTTTGCCCTTCTGGAATCAACAAGGCTGCAATAACACCTGGACCAATGCAGTTTGTTTTCGTGCATGAAAGATGTGAAAGATCGTCTGAGAGGAATGGTGGGCTCAGGGTTTGTCATTGCAAAGTCATCTTCCAGCTTGCGTGAAATATATTTACTAAACTTCTCGTGGTCAATTACAAAATAGATCATTCCACGAACAGAATGACCTACAAGATCATAGATAGAATAGCGCCTTGCTCCCCGCACTCCGGCGCTCTCGATCTTAATAGTTGCACATTCAGAATAATTTCCTCGTACGTAGAGAGTTTCTGCGCGCGTTAGGTTTGACTTTAGACAGAACCCCTGTCTTATTTTCATCAGAGCCGAATCAGCGGTACTCTGCTTCGTCTTTCTGTTGCACAGCGTTCCTTCAGTTTGCACAGACGATATTTCAATTCATTACAATAAAGTCTTGCGATGCGCGAATTTATTTTCAAAAGCGATCTATAGAAACATCAGAATCCGAGCTCCAAAACTGCGACAAGGGCCAAACAAATCAGCTAGTGCAGAAAAGCGATTTTTGCATCAATCTAATCAAAGAACAGCATGATGATGATAACCAAGAAAGAAATTAGCGAGTAGTACATTAGTCTAGATCCTATTTCCATTGCGATTTTTTCTACCTTTCAAGACTCTAACTCCAGCAAGAGATAACCACCAAAATAGAATAGATCTTACAGCCTTGTCAAGATCATAGATCCAAAAGGTGATTTGATACCAAGCTGGAGGAAATCATCCCACAAAAATTTTCTGAAAGGCAATAAGTGTTTTGTTCGCGCTTGAATTAGTGATTTTTTCGGAGCTTCTGCCATGAGTACGATTCCGTAGAAAACCGCTGTTCGCAGAGAAAGCTCGCGCCGGGGTTTTGCCGTTCAAGAAGTAACCCTAGATGACAAAGGGTAGGCCCTTGTTAGACGATACAATGAACGCACTGTCATGAGTCTGGAGCATTCTCTTGGTCCAATCCGCGTGCAATTCCCGCGTATTCCTACCAATGAAGTGGTTGCAGAGCATCGACCCTGGAAAATTGGAGAAATTCGACCCGATAAAGCCCTCGAATTCAGCGTGGGCGTCAATTTCCTCTTTGGTGTTGAAGAGATATCTGACATGGAGCACCATCCTGACAGGTCCTTTAGTCTGTTCAAGCAACGAATCGAGTATCTTCATGCAACCTGCTTTGAAGCCGCCGGGATGTTTGGCTGGGTCATTAATCCTGACGAACTTTAGACGCTCGTCGCGCATGTAATTCGCGGTATCGATTCCAAACGAGTCCATCTGTTTCCTGATGGAATCCAGAGTCTCGATATCGTCCTCTGATATGACGTACATACAGCGCTCTCCCGATTCGAGACCAATCTTGGCAAATCTCAATTCTATGCCACGAGCTAGCTTCGGCTCGTCGTATAGCATGACAAGATGCCCGGACTGGTCGAAACCATCGATAAAGTTTTCAATCGCTTGCATACCTATCTTC
This sequence comes from Nitrososphaerales archaeon, assembly GCA_050749505.1. Lineage (GTDB taxonomy): Archaea > Thermoproteota > Nitrososphaeria > Nitrososphaerales > CADDZS01 > DATLTL01. Next base: position 642 of record JBOGRL010000365.1, on the reverse strand, counting down.
GGAGAAATCGAAGGATCGGAAGTAGCGACCTTGTACCCTAAGATCGGGTTACCATCTTGTACGAGAATCAGCTGCCGATTCCCCGTGGAAAATACAGTGGTGTATTTTTGTCCTTTTTCAAGGCCATTTACGATACTGGGAATGCCTTCGGCAAGCTTTTGAATCTCTTGAACGTCAGGAACAATTACTGAGCGTACCAATCTTCCCATTTCCTCCGCTTCTAACTTAGTTTAACCACTTTGAAATCCAGACCTTTTGGTACGTATACCGCAATATGATGGGAGGACAGATGGCTTCTGGCCCAATCTGCGTGGGTCTCCAAGCTGAACTGATCTACCGGATAGTGGCAAATCATTGAGCCGGAGAGGCTCTTGAACATGCTGTAGGGGTTACTTGCAGGCAGCTGTCCCAAATATCCCCTATGACAGCTAACTTCGACTTCCATGTTAGCTCGCTTGCCTTCCTCGGAATACACATCACGTATCCATCTGGAAACTATCCGGTAGGGCGGATTTGTGTCTGTGAATATCCTCCTTAGGAGTTTGCCAACGCCGTTTGTGAGACCTTCCGGATCGAACATCGGGTCCTCAATCTGCAGGATGTGCAGCAACCCTTTTTCCTTCTCGTAGTACGAGACGTCGA
>JBOGRL010000364.1:0-5160 GCA_050749505.1 Nitrososphaerales archaeon | reverse complement strand
TTCAGGAGATGTCAAAAGAGGCCGGAATCTTGAAACCTAAAAGAAATTCAAATAGACCCTATTAAAGCGACTCGCTAGGGTGGATTCATAGAGAACGGATGTCATTGTCCCACAGCCGGAATAGAGGAAAAAATAATCTGTTGCTTTAGAACCCGATTATTCCGTCCAAGGATACCACACCCGCGCCCAATACAAGTAGAACTAGCGAGAGCATCAGGTAGAGAACGTCAATCTCGATTGAAGGCTTACCAGATGCAATGTACTCCGCGTGCATTCTTGCTCTCTTCATGATGATGTTTGCAACCATGAATATCGCAAAAAACAGTGCTACGATAGGAACTATCAAGCCCACGATCAGGAATATTCCCCCAACTAACTCCAAGGCGGTAGCTGCATACACAGTGCCTATAGGAAGTTTCATGCTCGTGGCGATGGTCGCCACCCCGTTTTTCAGCTTTGGACGCGAGTGAATAACAAAATTCGCTCCGAGCCAAACCCTCATGATTACAGCGAGGTAAGGCGCATACGAAATTAATATATCAAGCATATTTTTGGTTCGCGGTAACTGTTGGATCAACCCGGGAATATAAATATGGTAGTCTTTTATTAGCAAGTAGGTAAAGACTACTGCTCTAGGTTAACTAGGGCTTACTAGGTCTTTGAAAATCAGAATGAATAAAAATTCTGCTACCACCGACCTTTAAAAGGATGGGAGCTTTTGTGCGAAACTGTGAGAGAAAAGGATATGCCGGGACATTTTTTCGGCGAATAATTTTGGCATCGTACATCAGTTGAAAAGGGATATAGGGCGAAAATTACGGGAAATTCTGCGGAATGGTCTCTTTTATCAGAAATATATTCGAAAAACAGTTCAAAAAAATTTGACTGCCTCCTCCTTTGGGAGGAGCGCCCGCCGGCGACGGCGTTGGAGGAGAATTCGGTGCCGGTGGAACCTGGGGCTGAGCTATCCCGCTAAGAGATTTCTCACCCTGTCTTTGTCTCTCTCCCTTCCGCGATTCCCTTTTCATAATTTCATACAGTACATCAAATAAGCATCGCTTGCAAGCTTCCGCTGAAACATCAGTTTTTTCATCTTGATCCAGAGTATTCCAGAATGCTAGCTCCTCTTCTGTGGCGTCTTGGAATTCATAATATTCATCATTCCTCAATGGCGGCAATCTATCGTCGCACGACTTGGGGACATTAGACTGTGCAAGTATTCTAATCGTGGCCATGCTGGTACTTCGTATGAAGCATTTAGTATGATTAGTGTAGATTAAGTTGAGACAGATAACATAGAACTATCTCTCTTTCGCTATCCAGGGAAGAGAATTGGTCGTGCTTAAGAATGGAAGCGTTTGCGCAAGTTTATGCGCTAGTTGGAGTATAATTATAGAATGAGTAAAAACCCTCTGGTACTTTTCATAACCTCGAGTCAGATAGAATTCATGCTCTGAAGAGACGGTCATCGAAGCACAAGTAGGAAAAGTATTAGCATCGTCAGAAAGATATGTTCAGGGAAATGTCACCGAAATTGATTCTTGGACTGAGTTTAGCGTTGATGAAAGTAGGTAAAGCTGTCCTTTTTTCGCGCGGAGCCTTGAATGTTCAATGTCACAAAACTCAGATCTATGGCGCAAATAAAAGGCGCGATGATGCAGTTGTAAAACCGTCTTTAAAACACACTATCATGACTCAGACGTATTTTTTCTTGAAGAGCCGAGCAACTTTCATGAAATAGACAAAGTGATCGAAATCTCAATAGCAATATTCCCCCACGAGAGGTCTGACCCCTATTATTTTGAGGGTATCTCGCATTTTGCCGCAGGGAAGGTGACGCAGATGTAGGTTGTAAGAGTTGGGGGGGTGCCTGAAGATGTTACAACATCCAACCCCAAGGCTACAGATAGATTTTTTTCCAGTGACTTTCTAGCCAAGCCAAGCCATAAAGATGACATCAGTAAGGCAGAGCCTGCCCCTGTGATTTGTTCTCTTGTAACGATTGGCTCAGCTGATAAGACCAGATAGAAAGTAGGAAAATGCACACTTTGCGAGCCCGCTACGTCAAAAATCTCGACACGGGTAGTAGTTGAATATCATTTTTGTCAAACAAAGAGTCAGCAAGCAAAGTTACTAATTCATCAGGAAACACTATGATCGACCAAATTGAAACTGGCAAGACGACCCGTTCCCATTACCGTGTGCTCGCTCTTTCTGGCGCAGGAGTGTTCATGGATGGATACGATCTATTCATCATAAGCGTCGCTCTGCTACTCATCAAACCATATTTTGTCACCAGTGCAATAGAATTCTCTGCAATCAGTTCCAGTGCGATTTTGGGCGCTGTATTTGGCGCTGTAATTTTCGGTAATCTCGCTGACCGAGTTGGGAGGAAGGTACTCTATGTGATAGACCTAGTATTTTTTGTCGTATTTGGTGCGGCTTCGGCTTTTTCTCAAAATGTTTGGGAGCTTGTACTCTTCAGGTTTCTTTTGGGAATCGGAATAGGTGCGGACTATCCGATCAGCGCATCATACATCGCCGAGTTTGTCAGTAATAAAAACAGGGGCAGGCTAATTGCATCCGTTTTTGCGTTTCAAGGACTCGGGATACTCGCTGCCGTCGGGGCGAGCATTGCCCTTCTCCCTCTCGGAGGTAGCGCATGGCGCTGGATGCTTTTGTCTGGTGTTTTCCCTGCCTTGGTTGCGCTCACTCTTCGAACAAGAATGCCAGAAACGCCAAGGTGGTATCTGTCACACGGGCAGAGTTCAAAGGCAAAAGAGGTCATGTCTAGATTCTTCGGATATACTGTAACCGAGGAACAGCTCGATACTGTGACTGAGAGGGTTTCATTAAAGGAGCTTTTGCTTTCTCCCTATTCAAGGCGGGTAATTTTCACCTCTGCGAGCTGGTTTCTCGTGGACGTTGGAGTCTATGGAATCGGAATCCTCTTACCCACTTTTACGCAGACAATTTATGGCCCTAATGCTCCCATAACTGCTTCAGCTATCACGACAGGAGTCCTTTACCTGTTTGCAGGTTTTGGATACCTATCTTCGATATTTCTGATAGATATTGTCGGTAGAAAACGGCTTCAGATGTTTGGCTTTTTGGGTATGGCAATCCCGTTGGCCATAGCAGCTTTCATGCTCAGGTATTCCACATTAGCGTTCAGTTCGCTACTTGTGTTATTTGCAATCTTTTACATATTTGAGAATGCTGGCCCGAATCCTACGACGTGGATTTATCCTGTCGAGCTTTTTCCTACCCGATTGCGGGGCACCGGCCATGGTATTGCTGCAACAATAGGAAAAATCGGAGCTCTCGTCTCTACTTTTTTCCTGCCCTTCGTCCTCTTCGCTATCGGCAAGGCGGCCATGCTTGAAATCGTGGCTGCCGCCTGCTTTGCTGGAGTTGGGTTGACACTCGTCATGGGGATAGAGACAAAGCGACTATCACTCGAAGATGTTTCAGAGATATTCAGCTCCTTTTATGATACATTCGACAAGATATCGGCAAACATCCTTTCTGCCGCGGAAGCATTCAACGCTAGCATGAAAAAGGCGATTTTAAATACGCAAAACGAAAGAGACTTGTTTGATCCTCGTAGTCTTGCTACTGAAATAAAGCTGCTCGAACATAATGGAGATGAACTGGTGCACGATGCGTTCACAAAGCTTGCAAAGAAATTTATTGCACCCATAGATAGGCAGGACATCTCCTCTCTTCTAAAAACGCTTGACGACATGCTGGATTTCATCGACGCGACCGTGTCGCGAATGGACGTGTACCACATCATCTCTGTCACAAAAGAGATGGCACGATTTTCCGAGATAATCTTGGCACAGGCAAAATCGATAAGGGAAGCAATTTTAGCGCTCAAGGCTGCAAGAGCCCAGATCATCATAAATGATGCCGCAATAAGAATTGATGAACTTGAAAATGAGGCAGACGCCCTACTAAGAGACAGCCTGGGAGAATTGTTTGAAGTTGTTGATGAATCCAAAGTATCAACATTTCACATCATGAAAATCAAGGAAATCTACGAATACCTCGAGTCAACGACAGACAAGGCCGAAGATGTGGCAGATGTCCTTAGGACTCTTTTGATCAAGTACTCATTATAGGTCAAGTAGGATTGCACCAAAGATGCGCCCTATTGATTTTTTCCAAGCTGATCCTCTATGGTCCCTTTGAACTAGTATGTAGCTGGGAAGGTTGGAAAGATCCTCCGCGTTGGCAGGCCTTGGAGCAATCAACTTTTGCTACAATGGTCACCCTTGTTTCGGACGGCGTTCTCGGTGGGTTGGCGGGTTTTTCTCTGCCCAACGCAGCCGGGTAAACTGTCTTTTATCGTTCGCATCCCAAGCCCCCATATACTTCTTAATCCCCATTTCAACCGTATCAGTGTGTCTGAAGTTCGTAGAAAAAAATCCGAAAGCTTGGCAATTGCCGGATTATGCTCGTTTGAATTGATGCGACCGCTCTTTTCTAGTCCGGTTGTAAGACCGGTTGAAATATTGAGAATACAAACAATTCGCTGATTACGATAACATCGAGCATTGCAACTACTATCGCAATTATTGCCGTTGGAGCCAGCTGCCGCTTGATTTGCATTTCAAAGTCTGTGAGAAGCTAGACCCACCTAGAGCACGCCGGGCCAAAATCAGGAATGCTTAAAGTTTCGAATATATCTCTCCCATTCCTCGACAATGGGAACAAACACCCAGATTCCAGTGATAATGTAGAGAACAAAGGGGAGTTTTCAGATCCTCTTGACCCCTTTTGTGCCTCATAACTTGGTTGCAATTAGGTATCTCTTCGGATTGGTTACGTGTAGAACATCCAATTGTCTCTTTGGGCTGCGTACTCAGTTTGCGCTTTGGAGTGCTGTGTTGCACGAATACGATGTCTTGAATCCTTCCCACTAGCTCGTGATGATCATTCCATCTGTTTTACGTCATAGTTGCGATGAACGTATTGTAGATTGATACCTTGACTGCCATTTCCTTAGCCATGTTGACAAATTTTTTTGCGGTAACGTACTCGCCAAAGATTCTCTTGATGCACGAATAGGCTCCTTCGACTCTCCACCTGTAACCAAATCTGTGTTTGTTCGACCATGATTTTGGTTTGAACGTCTTCTGTTCGATCACGGCC
>JBOGRL010000363.1:0-5177 GCA_050749505.1 Nitrososphaerales archaeon | reverse complement strand
GCTGCGGACAACTCAGAAATCTTGTTCAGAGCCTTGGCGTAAGCTTCCAGATTTTCGAGCGGCTCCGTCTCGGTAGGTTCGACCATCAGGGCTTCGTTAACGATGAGCGGGAAGTATGTGGTCGGCGAATGCATACCAAAGTCGAGTATCGCCTTTGCCACGTCACCCGCGCTGACACCTGTTTTCTTTTTGAGAGGAGAAGCGCTCACAACAAACTCGTGCTTTCTTGGAACGCCGACAGAGTAAGGCGTCGAGAAAGCCTCCCCGTCCAGAAGTGACAGAAGGTAGTTTGACGCGAGTACAGCTTGCTCTGAGACCGATTTCAGTCCTTCGCGACCGAGACTCAAGATATAGCAATAAGCCCTGAGCAAGACGGCCGTGTTTCCGTAGAAAGATTTGATGTAACCGATGCTTCGGGGCACGTCGTAATCGAGTCTGTAAGATCCACTGGATGAAGAAGAAACGACCGGCACGGGCAGGTAGTCCTTCAGGTGAGACTTTACTCCAACCGGACCTGCGCCCGGTCCTCCTCCGCCGTGCGGAGTTGCAAAGGTCTTGTGGACGTTAATGTGCACAATGTCAAAGCCCATGTCGCCTGGTCTTACGCGGCCGAGCAGCGCGTTCATGTTAGCTCCGTCGTAGTACATCAGTCCGCCCGCTTCGTGGATCATCTTTGTGATCGCGTCTATTTCCCGCTCGAATAGACCCAGTGTGCTAGGAACCGTCAGCATCATCCCCGCAGTCTTGCTTGTGATGACCTTCTTTGCCGCTTCTGCCGTTACGATCCCTTCTTCTGAGGATGGAATCTTGACGACTTTGAACCCCGCCATCGCGGCGCTGGAGGGGTTTGTGCCGTGTGCGGAATCTGGGACCAGCATCTCGTCTTTGTCATTCATGCCGTGATCTTTCAAGTAATTCCTCGTCACAAGCGCTCCGACGTATTCTCCTTGCGCACCGGCGGCCGGTGCGAGCGAGAACCGATCCATACCTGCAATCTCGCAGAGCATTTGCTCTAACTCAAACAGGATTTCTAGAGTCCCCTGAATTGTTGATTCGTCTTGGTAAGGGTGGAGATTTGCAATCTTCGCACTTCTTGCTATTCGCTGTGAGACCTTTGGGTTGTACTTCATAGTGCAGCTCCCAAGCGGATACATGCCAAGGTCAATCGCAAAGTTCATCTGCGAAAGCTTCACAAAATGCCGGACAATCTCGGGCTCTGAAAGCTCAGGCAGATCAGGAGGCGACGATCGGACCATGGAATAAGGAATATACTCTGCTGGATCCCCGATCTTTGAACGAACTTTTTCGCTTTGTTTTGGAAGCGAGTAAGCCTTTCTTCCCTTCCTTGAGAGCTCCTTCAGGAGCGGCTCATCCCAAAAAGCTTGCCGGAATGTCATTTTACTTCTAATCATTCTGCTCCTACTATCATCGACAGGGCAGTTACGAGCGATTCAATCTCTGCTTCGCTGTGGGTTTCGTTGAATGAAAAGAGCGAGATATTCTTCAGGTCAGGATAAAACCTTCCAAGAGGCAGTCCGCCCAGAATCCCATAGTCGATCAAGCGCCTTGTTAGTTCCGTTGAGGATAAGTTTCCTGTCTTTAGGCTAACGTCGCCGAAGAAAGCTCCTTCAAACTGGGGCGCGCTGAAGCTCTCCTCCTGAAAACGCCTTAGCGCGTAATGGGAATTTGCAACAATCTGTTCACCAACCTCTCTCATGCCTTGCGGGCCCATCGTTGAGAGATAGATGCTGACGGCTAGTGCGAACAGCGCTTCGTTTGTGCAGATGTTTGAAGTCGCATTTTCCCTGCGAATGTGCTGCTCCCTTGTCTGCAAAACCATCGTGAAACCGCGTTTTTTGCCGTCCTTTGAACGCGTCATTCCTATCAGGCGTCCTGGCATCTGCCTTAGGAGACGAGGGTCGTTTCTGGTGGCAAAGATGCCCATCAGCGGGCCGCCAAAGTTCGGGTAAATTCCAAGTGGCTGTCCGTCGCCCACGACTATGTCAGCTCCGTAAGAGCCGGGCGGTTTTAGCAGACCTAGACTGATCGGATTCACACCTACGATCAATAGAGCCCCTCTTGAGTGGCATTTTGCTTCCATTTCGTCGACCTGATCTTCGATAATACCAAGAAAGTTTGGGTTTTCAATGTATAGAGCTGCGGTGTCCTGATTCAACTTGGAGTCAAGAGAAGCAAGATCTAGTTTGCCCGATTTTTCGTCATAGCCTATCCCGACTACATCGATTCCTGCCGGGTAAGTGTATGTCTTCAAGACTCCGACTCTTTCCGGTGAAGTGTTCTTGCAAACTAGGACCCGCCTTCTTCTGGTGACTCTCTCCGCCATTCTTCCAGCTTCGCCAAGAGCTGTTCCCCAATCGTAAAGTGAGCTATTGGCAACCTGCATGTCTACGAGGTTACACATCTGGCTTTGGTACTCAAACAAACCCTGAAGCATTCCCTGACTGATCTCCGGCTGGTATGGCGTGTAGGCGGTGTAGAACTCGCCACGACTCAAGATCTCGTCAATTATCGAAGGCACATGATGCAGCCAATTTCCTCCGCCGATAAAGTTCAAAAAATCTGGAGCTGTCTTGTTCTTTGCCAGTTTCGAATTGACAAATTTCTCAAGCTCTATTTCGCTCATAGATTCGGGTAACCTTAGAGGTCGGTTCAATCGAACCGATTCTGGAATATCGGAAAATAACTCGGAGATGTCACGATGCCCCAGTTTCTGCAACATAAATTCAACGATTTTTTCCTCTGAGTTCGGCAGAAACTTGTGAACCGTCATCCCTACTTTCGTTTCTCGAGAGCAATTTCAACATTTATGCGATTAAAAGTGTTAAGAAGCGTTGAAGAAAAAAATTGGCTCGCGATGGTTTTTGAAGATTTTCGCACTTTACTTTTTTTGCGATCTTCAGCAAAAAAGCCGTTTGATCAATAGAAAGTCTTTAAAGCCGATTTTGTGCTCGGCTGTTTTATCGGAGACAAAATTCATCATGCGATCAAAGACGCCGTTTCTTGTGGCGTTTGTTCTGCTTTCTACGCTGCTCCTCGGTTCGGTTGTGGGTAACTCTAGTTCCCACGTTAATGCCCAATCGACTGCCCAAGGCTACACTCTCTACAGCCTGCAGACCTTTAACCAATACGGCCAATTTTCCCTGAACGAAACTCTTCACGGCGCGAACAATTCGACCGCTCTTGGGTCCGTAACATTTGGGTTCCCATCTTCTTTTCAGGGACATCTTGCTTCGCTCAGCTCCTATGCAAATCTGGGTTCTTCGGCGGTTCAAACGACGACATCGACAAGCCTATCTGATAACACACTTTCCATTACTCTGACGTTTGCGCAAAACCTCGGCGGAACAAATTCCACCGCCGGCATAGAATTTTGGGTGGTGGGTTCGCTGACGCCTGTTAACGGATCTAACTATGTTGCTACTGTGCTGGCTACTCCAGCGGTCAGCATCCACTTGGAAAGGCTGAATAGCTCGGTTAATTTCCGCGATCAGACGACTTATGTTTCCAACTCTACCACGATGACAGATGCTGGCTTTGTTTCGTCTACGACATTCATCGAAACACCCACCTACAATGGGCAGATCCAAGACTGGAACTATTCTACGACCAATGCGACCTCGACGCTAAGGGCGTTTCCGGTTAGAATCTACTCCGTACCTGCTAGTACGGGTTTGTTTGACTTTACATATCTCGGGAGGCAGCTATCGATTGATTCAAGCGGCCAGATTCTTGTCGAGGACACGCTAACAGTCCACAACTTGGGTCTGAATACAGTCACCACACTTCCATTTTCTCCATTGACCAATTCAACTACTCTGACCGCGATTCCTCCGCCGGGGCCATTGTTGAGCAATTCAGGTACAGTAAGTGTGAGCGGCGGACAAATTACTTTGCCCGAGCCGATCCAGCCCGACAGTACCATCAGCTTGATTTTCCAATATCCGCTTGGGCAGTCGTACTGGCATTTCTCAAACGGAGCTTATGACGTATCGATACCAACCACTGCGCCAATCAACGCCATCATAGGAAAGTATCACATCTACTCGCAATCCTCTTCCGGAACAAATATAGTCGGGAGCCCGCTGTCACTCACAAGCTACAACTCGAGCAAAATTGCGGGAAGCGTAGCTACTATGAGTTTCAAGGTTGGCACCGGGTCGGCCTTTGGCTATGCGGTGCCAATTGCAAGTCTTCTGTTCGTGGCAGTTTTGGTCGCGGGAATCGTTTTCAGACCAAAGACTGAAACTGTCGAGAAAGTAGGCTCAACGTTTGACTCCCTAATAAAGACAATAGAGGACAAGGCTTCCAGCACGAACGAGATCCTTTCTGAATTGAAGAGCAGACGAGCTGCTTTAAACAGGAACGATCTTCTTGTCGCAAGGACGAGGCTTGACGACGTAAGGTCGAAAACAAACTCCCGCATCGGGATGCTCAGGTCCCAGCTTGGTTTGCCCACCGCGGCTGTCCAGAGCGGTCTAAACGAGTTGATGGCTAGCGATAGAGAGTTTGATCGCGTCGTAAGAGACATCCTGAATGCCTACGATCAACTCATCTCAAAGAAAATGAAACAAGATACGTTCGCAAGAGTTCAAAGGATCAATGAGCACCGGTTACAATCGGTTACGAATAGTTTGCTAGACAAAACGCACGACGTGCGAGAAGAGTACGAAAGTGAAGCCTAAATCCTCTTTTTGCGATTAGGGAAAGCATCAAGCAAAGAATCGCCTTAAAACTGCGTATACCTTCAAAAACGAAAGCGTAAGAGTAATTTCCCTTTGCCTCAAGAGAAAGAGCTACTCAGGAAGAAATTTTCGGCCGAGCCCGACAAGTATTATCGCGTAGCTATCTTCACAGAGCTCGGATTTCAGAGGAAACAATGTCCCAGCTGTGGTAGTTATTTCTGGACGCTTGATGAAAAACGAGTGCAGTGTCCTGAGCAACCCTGTCAGCAGTATGAATTCCTAGGATCTCCCCAAACCGACTTCAAGTACGACTTTGTCAGTGCGTGGAAGAAAATAGAATCTTTCTTTCAGAGAAACGGGCATCAGTCGATAGCGCGATATCCGGTTGTCTGCAGGTGGAGGCCTGATCTTTATTTTACGATTGCTTCGATCGTGGATTTTCAGAGGATGGAAGCAGGAAAGGTCGTTTTCGAG
>JBOGRL010000362.1:0-4699 GCA_050749505.1 Nitrososphaerales archaeon | reverse complement strand
CAGTACTGCCAGCGCTCCATTACTCAGTCCCAAAATCATCGGAACAATATCATTGCCATCACCAAATCCTATGCTTGGAGGCGAGGTTCCATCTTCGGCCGTGCAAGCAGTGAGAGTGCTAGGACATCTGTAGACCTCCACATACCTATTATGAGGATTGCCGTCCCCGCTTTTGTAAATGTTCGTTGCGACCCAGATGTTTCCGGAAGTATCGTTTGTTATAGAAGAAAACGCCTCGGGTCTGTATTGGTTTGCAAGTGTAAGTGTCAAGGTCGTGACGGTTCCAATGGTACCCGAAGACTGCAAAGGTACACTCCCGACGATGATTGTAGTTCCCGTATTGTACGGAGCCAAGACAAAGTACAGAATGGCCCCTGAACCAAGCCACACACTAAACCCGTAGCTGACCTGAGTACCCGTTCCGCTTATCACCGTTTGAGCATCGCTCCAGGTAATCCCATCCTGCGAAGTCTGGTATACGATGCCAGTCGTGGTAGAACCGCTTGAATAGAACGTCCACCAGAGCCCCTGGGAATAGACTAGCTTTCTCTCAAACGGATAATGCGTCTGAACGGTTGAAACCCCTATCGAGTTCACGTTAAACTTCGGAGGATTCGAGCTCCCCGCCGGGACAACCGGGGAACCAAACTGCATTCCAGAGGAGAGTGATGTCTGCTGGTTTTGCGCGAGTTGTGTATCGACCTTGTTTGCCTGTTGCGTGTACGCGACAAAAGAATTGAACATGATGGTGAAAACCCCGAAGGCCACGAATATGATCAGGATCAGGAATATCGCGGCGATGATTCCGCTCACTCCGCGCTTTGAGCCGAATCGTCTCTTGCGTCTAGTTGTACCTGGCATCATAAGCCACCGTGTTTCCAAAGGCTGTAGCTATCGTGATCGCGTAGACTGTTCCGTGATCAGGGACAAAACCCGCGATCACTATGGACTGAACGACCCCTGAGTTTATGCTGACCGGAAGGGGCGAACCGATGAACTGCTTCACGAATACAGTCGCCGTGACGTTCTGAACGTACACTGCCTCAATGGTGCTGGGGCTTACTCCGGCGTTCATCACGTATAGCGTAATTCCAGAAGTTGAAGGCATACCGGTATTGGTGAACGCGACCTGCTCGATTACAACGTCTTCCGCGATTTGATTTGAAGAACTTTGAAATAGGTTGTAGAAGCTGTTGCCGAATGAACTAAAGCCGCTGGTCGCGAACGCAAAAACGGTTGCGCCGAGGCCGACGACTATCACAATCATCAGTAGGGTCGCAATGATTTCGCTGATTGCCCTTTTCCCATTGTTTCGATGCCGGAAAAAGAATAATGATGATGATTTATTCAAACGCGGTCACGATCAAAAAGGCGCGAAAATGTTCAATACTGCTGTGCACGGCTCGGGCCGTTTTGGAAATATATATAGCTGCCACGCGGCTTGCGGGGCTTTAGGAATGAGGTTTCGCTCATAACCTCGCTCTCCAAGAGGAGATCTTCGTTCGAAAAATTTGCTGGAAGGAATCTAGGTGCAAAGTCGTTTACCAGATGCCGAAGAGATCGAATCTGATGCTGCTTGACACATCTACATTAGTAGAGATATCCGGGCACGAGAAAACCTCAAAATTGATTCTCCGCATAAAGCAAATCGTCACCGATGAACAGCCTTTCGTTTCTATCGTTCAGATCGCAGAAATAGCTGGCTGACTGGTCCGTGCGAAGCGACCTTTCTGTTGTCGAAGAAATATCCGAGATAAGGGAATTCGCGCAGTTGGTACCTTTGGATGAGAATACGTGTAGAGAGGCGCGGCCTCTATAAGGAAGAAAAAAAGGCGTTCGCTCGGTCATCCGGACTTTGGACTCATTGACGCAATTAAATTGTCTACTGCAAGCTCAATTAACCAAAGAGTTTTGACTTTCGACCCTCATTTTTCTGGCGAAAAGGATTGCATAGTTCTTGGAACCCGAAGGTAAGGACGCAAAAATTAGCCGGAAACGAGGAGGAGGAAGAGCGACCTCTGACACCCCAAACAGGAAGGTAAGATTCACCGACGCCGTTCAAAAGTATCGAATTCGAGGGGGGCGATGAACTCAAGATTTGGCAGAGTTGTTATTCTGGCTTTTTTCAACCGCCTCTCTGAGCGCCTTCGTGCTCTCCTTCAGCTGATTCAGTGCCTCCCTGTTTTCGGTTCTGAGCTCTTCTAGTATTTCGGCGAGTCTTATCGAGATCTCCCCATATTTTGTGTCCGTGGATTTGAAATTGTCATCCGTCCTTCCAGCGAACTCTCTGAACTCTCCACGATAGTCGTTGAAGTTGTCATTCAGTGATTTGAAATTGTCATCCGTCCTGGAGGTAAAGCCTCTGAACTCTCCCCTGTAATCTCTGAATTCCATTCTATAGTCATGAAATTCGCTCTGCATCCCCCCAAACCCCTCTTGTATTTCTTCAGCCAGAGGACCAGATTTTATCCCAAAGTGTTTGAGTGAGGGTACGGGCTTTGTTTTTTTCGTAACAACATTGTCAACTTCAATGGGTCGCGGGGCATTTCTTATTTCATCCACGACTTTTCTTACTGATTCTCGGCTGCCTTGAATGAAGAGCTTCACTGTTCCGTCTTTGTTGTTCTGCGCGTATCCCGTGAGCTTGTATTTCCTTGCTAGGCTCTGCGCAAATCGTCGAAAGCCTACTCTCTGAACCATCCCCTCCACGGTTATTACTGATGCTTCGATGCTCAAGTTTTCGCGATCCATTTTCCGCCGATGTGGATAGCTGGCGCCACGGCGGTGGTGTCTCTAGTGTTCCTGCTTCAAACTAATAAAGGCGTTCTCTGGGAGGTTTGAAAACCCGAGCGTGGGTTTGACACCCGTACTTGAGCGAACAAGATTATCCCCCACTTTTCCACGGCAGATCATTTTCTCAGGGGAACAAAAAAAGAGCGCGTTCCTCCATCACTTGGGCCAGTGGGTTTTTTCCCTAAAACGGTAAACTCGCTGAAATACTTGCTGTGGTGATTATTCTTTGCTAAAACAGAGAGAATGAGTGGAAACATACCTTGTCAATTCTAGGGGGATTCCGAAAGCATGGCAGAGTTGAATCGAAAGAAAAGATTAGAACTGATTGCGATTCGGAAATCATGGAGTGCATAAAGAAAGGCTTGTTCCGCTTTGGGGATAGCGTTCCACAGGTCATTCTGTATAATTTGAAGTGGATGAGTGGACTTGGACAGGAAGATATTCCTGACAAACCGGAGGAATTTGAAAAATGTCTTGAACGGATCTTTGGTCAGGGTTCATCCTTCGTCAAGAAAGCGATGATTGATGAAATAAATGCAAAGTTCGGACTGACTCAAGATTGCAAGAGTTTGAAAGAAGCTTTTGTAACAGCAACCCGAGCTTTCAAACGCTTACCCTGAAATAACAGCGCGCGTCCTTTCCCTTCTATTCTCACTCCGATTTTTTTCTCAATCTACTCCCAAGAGAAACAAAAGAACTCTTTGGTTTTGGTCTTCTTCTGAAAGAATTTTTCGATAGGGGATACTCCGTGCCGGAGCGCCCTCAAATAATTTCATAACCACGTGAGGTATCTGGGCAGCCTGGATTACAAAGAACGCCTGACTAAAACTGATAAAAGAAGGGCGATTAATACCGAGACCCATGATCCGAATAAATTCAGAAAATTAAAATGGAAAACGCGAGCGGATGTATGGATGAAAGATCGTCTCCCCAGAGCCCATATGTCCTAAACTCCTTCTGCTCATTTATGCGAAAATATCTCAGGAAGGTTTGCCTTCCCTCCACACTCTCCTAGACTGCGATATTCTTAACGAAACTAGATCGCATCATGAGTAGGAGCGGAATGGTCATTCCGAGCACTGCCAATATTCCGAGAGATCCAAGCGAGAATTCTGGAACGCCGTTTGAGGGGCTAGTAAGAATCATTTGCTCACAAGTTTGGAGCGAACTTGGCCAGCTGTTCGCGCCGCCGCCGCTGACGTAGCTGACTATCCAAACATAGTTGCCCGGCGGTAGGGCCGTCGTCGAGAGTGTTCCGGAAGTGACAGACGCGCTTCCGCTAGCTAGGGTAGATGGAACAGAGACAGTAGAAGCAAATGCCGGATTACCAGTGGGTTCTGTGTTGCAAGATTTGTCTGGAAACACTTTGAACACAACGCTGCCGTAGGCGCAAGGAGGACTGGGAGCAGGGCTACAAGTCTCGGGTGTCACAGATAATGTGGCGGTGTCATTGACTTGAGTTCCCCTAAGACAGTCTGATGCGCATAAAGTCGGTGAGAGGCTCGTCGTGACCATACTTGCATGCGGTGGAGGCTGGAATGCACTTGCGACCAACCCTCCGGCCGATGTCAAGGCAATAGCCGCAAAGACGAATGCCGCAGCCAGAACAATGATTTTTCGTACCACTTTGATCTCTGGCTGCGCGCATGGCGATTGTTTAGTAACTATTAATTGCTTGTGAAGCCCAGACCGATGGGCATGAATTTGAAATTCATATGCTCGTTTCTCTGGAATCGCGTCATTGGCGGCAAGACTGTTAGGAGACTTATTTTTTTCGCGTCTTGCACAACAGGCACCCTTTGGAAACCTGGATGCACGAACCCTCTAGAATTGCAAAAGCGTCTGCTAGGCGAGTTAGTCGGACGTCGTACTCGAGGCACTCTGTTGTGCCTTTTGAAAATGAGGT
>JBOGRL010000361.1:0-5554 GCA_050749505.1 Nitrososphaerales archaeon | reverse complement strand
GCCCAAGGAATGACAATGCCAGGAGTCCTACAGATCTTGAGAACATGCCCACTGAGCTCAAGATTCTGGAATCGATCCGGTCAGAGAGAATTCCGGCGACTGGAGCTGTGAGCGCTTGCACTACCGGTTGGGCGAACAAGATCAAACCAGCACTGGAAGGGGAGTATCCACGAACAAGTTGCAAGTAGAGAGGCATGATGAAGATTGTTCCTCCGAAGGTAAGGTAGTTGAAAACCGCGGTGGCGTTTCCGGCGGCAAAGAGCCGATTATGCGTGAATAATCCAAGATCAATGATGGGCTTTTTTGCGAACCTGCTTTCATTCAGAATAAAGCCAGCAAATGATCCTGCGCAAACTCCCCCGAGGAGCAAAATCTCAAACGGGGCAAGCGCCAGATCATTCTGGCTCACGAACAGCATGAGCGTCACCAAGAACAAAGACAGAGCTACTGATCCAGCGATATCAAAGTGCTCGTTGACCTGTTTGATTCTACTACTATCTTTGGGCAGGTAGAAAAAAGCAAGTAGCAGTGATGCAATTCCAATGGGGATGTTGACGTAGAATATGGATCTCCATCCAAATGGCTGAACCAGAAAGCCGCCCACGATTGGACCGAGAGTCAGGCCTATGTAGGTTGCACTGATGTTTATCCCGAGTGCTCTCCCCCTCTCGCGCCTAAACGTGTCTGTCACAATCGCGGCCGAGCTCGAGCTCATGGACGCCGCGCCGGCGCCTTGAATCACACGATTTAAAATCAGGATCAGAACGTTATTCGAAAGACTCGCAAGGGCGGAGCCTAACGTAAACAAGAAGATGCCGAGCGCAAAGATCTTTTTCCTTCCAGTGATATCGCCAAGCCACCCCATAGTAGCTTGAAGAGAAGCTGAAACCAAAAGATAGGCCACTGGGATCCAAATAAGATAGGATAGCTGCGCGTGAAGCGATCCGCCAATGTTAGGAAGCGCTAGGTTTACTATGTTGGCATCAAATGGCCCCATGAACGCCGCAATGGTGGTAGCTAGCAGAACCAGTTTCGGTTTTGTTGTCGACGGCGAGACCATGATCTTGTTAACGAGCTCTCTCTTTTTTTGCGCATGTTCTCAAAATAACTTGCGTGACACTTTCCCTCGCGGCTTCAGACTCATGCATATCGTCCTTTTTTCTTTTTGAGCTCTGGGAGCATTTTACTCAAAATTGTTTTTCGGTAGGATATTCATGTAGCGGCCGAGCCTCGCTCACTAGTTTGAATCTGGCTGTATATGTATGGCTAACCATGCCGAGCGGTGAAGAAAATGAACAACATTCCATAGTCTAAAGTGTTTTCAGTGCATCTGAAATTCATAATCCCACAGAAAAAATATAGTTTCCGCAGATAAACACTGACACGGTATGACTTTATTTTTATCCAGCGACTGGCACTGTTGGGAGCATTTTGTTTTTTCCTGAAAGTCTAGTAAAAAAATCGCAAGCAGGCAATTCGTTTTCCTTATTTCATACAGTAAAAAGCTACTGGGTTGTGAAATGACGCCTTTTCCTCCAATTGATCTGCTCGCTATTCATTTCTGAATCGGCCCAAGATCAAAATCTTCCCGCAAATTAATCAAAGAAAGAAGGCCACATGAAAATGCAAGCGCCAATAAATCACTCTTTTTACTTCAAGTTTGTTAAGGAAATCCTAATCCGATAACTATTCGAGTGCTCCGCCAATTTGCAAGAATAGCTAGCTGTTTTGTGAATAAAGAAAATCAAGACTAGACTACCGAAAAGTGCAGCAGCACAATATCGCCCCACTCATCTCCAGCGACCAGCGTATAAATAGAGGGTGCTGCGGACCGAAGCGAAGCACCTCCCACGGTCAAATCAGGCACATTTGTCGAATTAATGGCATAGAGATTCAGGGTTGCATTCATAGACATGGAAAATTTACCAATCAACGAAGGACAAGATAAGATCTGGCAATCCGGAATATAATACGCGGAATAGTTGGCCATATCGCTCTTTGGCAGGAACGAATAGCTCGTTGCATTTTGAAAGACTCCGACAGGTGTTGTCCCGTTAAATATGAATGGAACTACGCATGGAACAAAGAGCGGCCAAAGCTGAAGCTTTTCTATATCAGAAAGATTGTTCAGGGCATAGTATCCCTGATACACGCTGATTCCTGCGACAGCGCCGGTTGGGCAGGGCCCCAAAGCCAGGCCGGAAATCGGCCAACTATCGGATGAGGAAACGTTGTTCACAGTCGAAAGCGCGTTAAGTACAGTAATGTTCACTAACACGTTGTCGTTCGGCTGGAGTTTCGTAGCATTTACTGAGAGCGCAAGCTCAAGACCCAGAGAGTCTTGCGTGTTGCAGTTTGTAATGAAACCGCACTGACTCGCAGCGCCGGAAATGATTCTCGTAACTGTCTGATAGGCGGTGCTCGTCGCGGTGACAGTAGTCGGAACAAGCTGTACCTCCGAAACCACCGTAGTCTGTTTTGCTACGAGAGTGGTTGTCTTTACGAGCTTGCTACTGTTGTCATTATTCCCGACGAAAACCAAATGATTCAGCGAAACTGAAATAATTATGAGTGCGATAAGACCAAGAAAAACGGAAGATCTGCCTATCGCTGCCTTCTGTTGCATCATTATTCCACCTGCCTGCAAATCCGTATGGACAATCTTGCAGCATTATTTCACGTTTCGGTATTGTGCTTCTCGCTCAGGATGCCAGAGCGGAGATTATTCCAGCCTGGTTTCTCACAGAAGAAGATAAAAATTACTACTCCTGCTGCATGCGCCTGCGAGAAAATAGAAACTTCAGCTCGCCGGAGGTTCTCACACTTGCTCCATCCTCGATCTGATTCAACAGCTCCAAGCCCTTCTCATTGATTGTGTAAAGCGTTTTCTTCCCTTCGTAGGTCTCGTTCAACATGCCGAGCGAGACGAGTTTACTCATGTGCTTCCAAAGGGTGGCGTACCCTAGTCTGGCCTTTACAAGGATCCAGTGCTCGACAGTTGGAGTCCTGCACGCGTCCAAGATCGCGGCGACGATTTCCTTCTGAGGCCTTATACCACGCCTCTTCCTGTGGTGGATGAGGGAGTCAAGGTCTGTAGTGTACATAGGTGTTTCAACTCTCAATAGTTTCGTTGTCTGGCTGGACAATTTTGAACTCCTCAGTTCTCCTGTTTCTTCCGATATCGGGTAATCTGAACCTAGTACCGTTTAATCATACATTTTTGAACTGTGTGTTCTAGATTCTAGTAGCCGGGTGACAAATGGCCTATTTTGTACATTCTTCAGCTCCGCTCTGTTCTATTGGGTAGAACAGTCTTGTTGAGAGCGTAGGTTGAAATAGCGGCCACTAGGCTACTCCAAGGGCATCCCTTGGGAACGAGTTTTCTTGGCGATCAAGGCTCTAACTATGTGCCTGTGACACCTTTCACCCTCTCTTTCATAGCACAGCAGTGTCACATTCCTGTTCCGGCCGAGTTTGGCTAATTTGTCGATCTCTTCCTTTGCTTCTTCCGCAGATAGTTCCTTCAAAAATGCAAGCCGGAACTGCTTCCATGTGATATCCTTGCTCCTGTAGCTGTTTAGCAGTCCCCTGCTTGGAGCAAGCAGGCGATACCACTCGTCATAGTCGAGCTTCTTGTGGAATCTCGGATAGTGGCGAGTGATGAGTATCCTCTTGCCGTCGCCCCTACTTTTTGAGTCGTACACAGACTTGGTTTTGATCATCATCAGATCAGGTTCTGCTTCTCACGCACTTTGAATGCCACAAAACATGCCATGATTACAATTGCAGCTTTTTTTGACGCGCTATTCATAGTTGGCTGGGTGGTTGACAGGGGAAGCAGCAGAACCTCCTCTCCTTCAAGGGTTCAACGAAGCGCATGGATCTTTAACAACTTGATTATCATCGAAGTAGCAATCAAAACAGACCCGATTATTATGAGGGTGACCGCAATCAACGCGGTACCGGCGGCGATCTGCTGGTGATTGTCGATGAAGATTTGGACTACTCGCAAGCCGGCGACCACCCCAATCAGGATTGCTATTATTCCGGGGAGACCGAGGTACAGAAGTGGACTGTCAGCGACAGTCCTCGTGAGTATGTAATCCAAGACCTGATTAAAATGATTCAGGCGGCTTCTCTTTGGTACAATCCCCTCATAAGTGGTAGAGATCGGGACTTCTTTTATTCTCAAACCCGCATTCACCGCATCGATAAAAGTCTGCGATTCTATCGCCATGCCATTCTCAACAAACCTGATCTTTGCCAAGGCAGTTACCGTGTATGCTCTAAACCCGCTCTGCGTATCGTGCAGCTTCTGCTTCTTACCTCCATTTTTACTATTCTTGTTTGACATCGCGTCAAAGAGCTTGTTCCCGACTATCCTCTCCCTCGGCATGACACTAGATTCCATCGGCCTTGCACCGATGACGACATCCGCATTTTCCTCGAGTATTGGGCCCACAACCCGGGGTATGTCCTCCGGATCGTGCTGCAAGTCTGAGTCGAGCGTGATCAGAATATCAAAGTCAACCTCCTTTTTTGCATACTCTACACCCGTCCTGAGCGCGGCACCCTTTCCCTCGTTTGATTTGTGGTAGAGGGTAATCGCATCAAACCGCCTTGCAATTTCTCCCGTCAGGTCCCTGGAGCCGTCGTCAACAACAATTATCTTGTCGGCAAACTTCTCAGTCCCCAAGATGACGCGAGCGATTGATTTTTCTTCGTTGAACGCCGGTATGACAGCAACGATTTTTCGTCCAGAGATCAAACGCACCCCTTCCGAGTTCCCGCGGTGTCATTCTCAAAGCAAGAAAAGCGGCGCAAATGTATGGGCTCCCGACTGTTGGGCATGCGTCTTACTTTTTCCTCCAGATTAAAACTATTGTCCACAAGGGCGGCAACCAAAGGCAAAATTGACCACGATGCAAGATTGTATTTGGAGAAACAAGGTGACTCTCAAGAGAGCAGCAACGGACGCAGGAGTATTCTGTCAGGGAGATGGTGAATTTTTTGGAATTTCGAAGACACCCTCGCAGTATGATGCGGAAATTTGGAACGAGATATTGGAAGCTTCCAAGAGAAATAGGCTGGAAAAGCTTCGGCTTCAAAACTCCAGAAAATCACGCTTTTTTGGGAGATAGATGCCCTGAGTCGGTTTCAGCCGAATTTTTTGTTCAGAAATGATTGAATGCGACTGATTTTAATCATCAGGCACCGCCAGCCTTTGCGTCCTTGATGTTGGATTTGCGGGAGAAGACCCGGAGGTACCTGCGGGAGAACTGGGGAGCGCCGTTTGTCGTCGCGTTCATCATACTCCTCATCGCTTCTTCAATCCTACTTACCACGGGTCGCGCTGGTAGCGCGAACAGCATCGGGGTCTATGCATTCTACGCATTGGTTTTGGGAGTCATCCTCCAGATAGCGTCATACATCAAATACGGTGAACGCGAGGAGCAGAAGAAGCTACCACCTTACACTCTTGAGAGTACGGCGGCAGCACCACCAGGAAGGAGGGCTTGGAGTCAGGGAAAGAAGAGGATGCTGGCAGTAATTC
>JBOGRL010000360.1:0-4208 GCA_050749505.1 Nitrososphaerales archaeon | reverse complement strand
AGTTGGCATAGCGTGACCTAATCTTCTTTGGCATGAAATGAAATCGAGGGTTTGATGTTTTGGTTCATCCTGAAAAAATTCATCGGATCATACTTGTTCTTAAGATCCACAAGCCTCTGATAATTCTCGCCGTAGGAAGCCCTGACCCTCTCATCTCCCTCCTGGTTGAGAAAGTTGACGTACACCCTCTTGCTCATGAAGCTTTGGCAGTCTTCCCAGAATTGGTTGAGCCACTCAAGATTCTTTCGAGCCTCCTCTGGTTCCTTCCAGACACAGTAAATTGCGAGGTTGTATAATACTCCTCTGTGATAGAATGCCGTGTCCTTTGGACTCACCCTGCTAGCCCATCCGTGATGTATTTCCAGATGAATCATGGACAGTGGTGAAAGCATGGACTGGGCGTATGAGAATATGGTGTCGATGGCTTCATCGGTGAGTGTTTCAAAAAACCCAGATTTCCAGTACATTAGCTTGTAGGTCGGAGCGTAACGGTCGTTGAACCGCTGGAACTCTGAATATGGCATGCGCTTTACCAGATCCAAGAGCGGTGGTCCAAACCGCCTTGCCCGCTCGAGGAGCTTCTCCCCTTCTTCGATTGGACCTGCAAAACACGGCTGGATTAAGGAGACTCGGCTACCTTCAGGGGTCGTGACAAATACCGCCATCACTCCCAGCTCATCAGGGATATTCTGGGTCATGTCCCTGAAAAGTCGCAAGACTTCTCTCCCCCGTGAAATGGGATGCACCAAGATCCCCGCTAGCACTTCTTTCAGTGGATACAACTTGAATTCGAAAGATGTTATAATGCCAAAGTTACCTCCTCCCCCTCTGATTCCCCAGAAGAGGTCGGGATTCTCGGTAGCATTTGCACGGAGGAACCTTCCATCGGCGGTCACCACATCCGCAGACAGTAGATTGTCGCAAGCCCTTCCATACAATCCCATGAGCCAACCGTGGCCGCCGCCGACAGTAAAGCCCGCAATCCCCGTCGCCGAGACCTGGCCGCCAGTTGTGGCAAGTCCAAAAGCCTGAGTCTCAGTGTCAAAGTCTGCCCAAGTAGCTCCAGGCTCTGCCTTTGCTGTCCTTCTTTCTGGGTCCACGACAACGCTCCTCATGTTAGACAGGTCAATCATCAATCCTCCATCACAGACAGCATTTCCAGCTACGTTGTGCCCTCCGCCCTTGACAGAAACGAGAAGTTTGTTTTCTCTTGCAAAGTCAACTGATCTGATGATGTCTGCGACACCGGCACACTTTGCTATAAACGAGGGATGCCTGTCTATCATTCCATTGTAAATCTTGCGAGAGGAATCGTACCCGTCACCGCCCGGGCTGAGAAGACTCCCACGCAACCCCGCTCTAAATTCTTGAACTGACAATTCGTAAGTCAAACTCTTGCTGGGAGAAAAATTGCTTTTCATTCTATTCTATTGCTTCTCTCGTGATGGAGCCAGGTTTCGATGGTTCATAATAACTCCTGTCATACGCCCCGCGTCTGAAGAACGCTTTGAAGATTTCAATTCAAAAAAATTAGAATCATAGAAGAGCTTCTCGCTTCCACTCCTCAAAAGCGAGCCGAAGGCAAGAGGGAAAAGAGCTTCAGTATCGGATGTGCTTGCGATACATAAAATAGCTGCCGCGCGACCTATGCTAGAACCACCTTGTGAGATGAGATTGACTTTGCCGCTAAGCCTCAAAAATCAAAAACTTCTCCCTGGCTTCAAACGCGGCTGCGAGATTTGCAGCCATCTGAATTTGATCTTCCAAACAATCCTAGGTCTTGACCTTGACCTCGCCGTTCTCCACGAATACCTCATACGACATCAATCTGTCCTTTGAGTTAGCTCGGCAGACTCCAGTAGTCAGGTCAAATTCTACTCCGTGCCAGGGACACGCTATGTTGTATCTCTCCTCCGAAGTATATTTTCTGACCTCTGCCCCGTTTCTCAAGATTTCTGCCTCCACGTTGCCGATTACTATTCCTTCGCATGCGGGCCCGCCTTGGTGGGGGCACAGATCGAGATATGCGTAATATCGGTCTCTAAGCCGATACACAGCGATTTTTGTTTTCCGCCCGGGCATATCAACGTATAATGGTTTGGAATCTATGAATTCGCTTGTCTTGCCGACAGAGTAGACGACCATGCTGAATCAAGGGGGCGTTACCATTGTCTAATTAACTTTCTAGTCCAGTCGAAATACTCTTCTGGCGTTCTCGCCGAGTATGTTTTTCTTAGACTCTGGTGAGAGGAACGGGAGGTTGTAGATCACGCTCGGAACATCAAAGTCAAAGTGTGGATAATCGCTAGCATACATCAATTGTCTGTCTGCGTTGAACGAATCGAAGGCAAACTTCAAATCTGATTGCTTCTGCGGACGCTCAAGAGGCTGGCTGGAGTAGTAGAACTCCTTTAT
Source organism: Nitrososphaerales archaeon (assembly GCA_050749505.1). GTDB lineage: Archaea > Thermoproteota > Nitrososphaeria > Nitrososphaerales > CADDZS01 > DATLTL01. The sequence goes on along the minus strand of JBOGRL010000360.1, from coordinate 1,793 downwards.
GTATTCGCTTGGCAGCTTCTTCAGAACCGGGGCTTCACTCTTCATCATCATATACATGCTGTCCAGCCTGTTCATGATCCAGGGGATGAATGTCACGCCTCCCTCCATGAAGACAAACTTGAGATCAGGGAAACGCTCCGGCACGCCAGAGGTTACAAGACTAGTCAGGTGTAAGACTAAGTTAATCGGAAAAGCCAACGAGTAGAACGCGAGCAGGTCCTTTAGCTGATCATAGGGAGGGATGTAGCTCAGAGAAGCGTGGAAGCACACTGGTAGGTCCTTCTTTCTAGCAGCTTCGTAGATCGGTATCCAAGATTCGTTCCCCGCTAGCGTCGGTCGATGCGCTGTTATCATGATCCCGATTATACCTTTTTCCGAGCCTACTCTGTCAATTAGATCAGCAGCCCTGTCGGGTGAGTTCGCGGGAACGAGAACGCAAGACAGGAGTTCAGGATACTTGTCCAAAAATTCATCAATCATATAGTCTGTGAACGCATTTGACACTGCGACCTCGAAATCATGATCGGGGTGGTTACCGATATTCAGCAAGGTATTAGGGAATATCACTGACCTCTTGATTCCAATGTCCTTCATCCTGTTGACAAAAGTATCAATTATCTGCTCTGACTTCATCCCTGCGAGATAATCAAATGGAATCTCTGAGCGCCTCACTCTGCCGTGCTGAAAAAAATCAAACTGAGTGGTCAATTCATGCTCTTTTGTCCTCAGCCTAAAACTGGTCAGGTCAAAGAATAGTTTCAGCAGCTTCAGCTTTACAGGATCCATGTCCTCAGTGGAGTTGTCGGTGAATATCCTGTAATCTTCCTTGTATTGCTCAGACTCTGATTGAATCTTGACATTCTCATACTCCTTGCGCCATTTCGAGGGAAGATAGTTCGAGAATGACGAAAACGGTTCAAAAACATGGCAGTCGGTATCGACTATGAACATCTCGTGAAGGCGCCTTGTTTCTGCCTGATCAACCGCGAGATCCAAACCGCCTTGGATATGCCTGTATCTGTCGCGAGTAGAATCCTGTCCTGTGGTTTTTTTCGAATCAGTCACAGCACTGCCCCCTCTGCTTAAAATTATAAACAGTTTGCTTAAGGAATGAACAACGATCATTTTTTCGTCGAAGAGCACCCTGGTTAGAATTTGATTGCGATTTGGGCGGACTTTGACGACCGTAAGTAAATTATGGCAACTATTATATCGAAGTTTGACGAATTTGCAATTTCAATGCAGAGTTGTGAGAGTATTTGACATTTTTCATCTGCACGAAGTGTGGAATGCAGTATGCTGATTCAACAGGCCCTCCGAAGAAATGTCTTTTGTGCAATGATCCAAGATCTTTTCTCAACTGGAAGGGGCAGCAGTGGACGACATTGGAGGAATTAGCATCCAAAGGGTACCAGAATGTGATCAGTGAGGCGGAGGCTGATCTATACAAGATCAGAACGCAGCCGAGCGTTGCGATCTCTCAACGTGCCTTTCTCGTAAGGACTACTGAAGGTAACCTGCTGTGGGATTGCGTCTCGTACATCGACGAATCTACCATTGACGCCATAAGAAAACTAGGGTGGGTGATCGCGATTGCAATATCACACCCGCACTATTATTCTACGATGGTCGAGTGGAGCGAGGCCTTTGACGATGCTCCGATATACATCAACAACCTTGACAGAAAATGGATCATGCGAAAATCTTCGAATATAGCTTTGTGGAAAGGTGGCAAGAAGAAGCTTTTCGCCGGACTAGAACTAGTGCGCCTTGGTGGTCATTTCGATGGTGGT
>JBOGRL010000359.1:0-4801 GCA_050749505.1 Nitrososphaerales archaeon | reverse complement strand
GAATCACATCCACATGTCAATAAGGGCATTCTTGCGACTCGAACTATACAGACTGATGACTGGAACGAGCTGGTATGAAGCGAAGGCAAGGATCGTGAGAGACGCGGTGAGGAGCTACATCGCTCATCCCATCTATCTTCTCAGGTCAAGCGCGTAACTCCTAAGTGTAATCAATATGGCTCTCGAGTGCTTAGTAAAGTCGTATGATTTTTCAAACAGTCCTGAGCAAAGTCTCCGAATGGTGGATGCAAAAAAGTTGCATGGCCATAGAACCCACACGCTTTAAATTCACGAAACCCCGACGATGTATAGTAGAAATGCAGCAGCACCGGAGATTGATCATTGTCGGTTCTGGCCCGGCTGGTTATACGGCCGCGATATATGCTGCCCGTGCTAACTTGGAACCCCTTGTCCTTGCTGGCACGCAGTCTGGCGGTCAGCTTATGGTTACGACTGACGTTGACAATTACCCTGGATTTCCCGAAGGAATCCAAGGACCGGAGCTCATGGAAAAGTTCAGAAAACAAGCCGAGAAGTTCGGAGCACAAATCATCGATAGAGAAGTAACATCAGTCGATGTGAGAAGGAGACCGTTTGTAATCAGGGTGGGCGAAGAATTTTACACGTGCGATTGCCTGATCATTGCCACCGGAGCAAACGCGAGATGGATCGGTCTAGAATCTGAGCTGAAATTACGCGGGAAGGGAGTCTCCGCCTGCGCGACATGCGATGCATTCTTTTTCAAGAACAAAGATGTCTACGTCGTTGGGGGTGGAGACACCGCCATGGAGGAGGCTACATTCTTGGCAAAGTTTGCAAAGAGCGTCACGGTGGTTCACCGCAGAGACAAACTCCGCGCATCAAAGATAATGCAGGAAAAGGCGATGGCCAAACCAAAGATCTCTTTCATTTGGAACACTGTCGTTTCGGATGTACTGGGCGATGAGCATGTCACCGGGCTCGTACTAGAAAATCTCAGTGATGGATCAAAGAGAGAGGTCTCCGCTGACGGGTTGTTCATCGCCATCGGTCACGAACCCGCGAGCATTCCTTTCAGAGGACAACTGGAAACCGATGAGAAGGACTATGTCGTCGTAAAAGACCAAACTAGGACGAGCGTGGAGGGAGTGTTCGCTGCAGGAGATGTCAAAGATTACAGGTACAGGCAGGCGGTCACTGCTGCCGGCTCTGGATGCGAAGCTGCAATGGACGCAGAGAAATACTTGGAAGAGCACCCTCCAAGCAATATACAACAACAAAAAGTTGCAAGTCAAGAAATTGCTCGCTAGCTTTTCTAGGTTAGTCCAAGAGAAAGCTTAATACCTTTCAGGACATCCTACGCCATTAGTTCAAGAATACCAACAGGCGTGCGATTTTGTTTTGAGCAATTTTGAGTTTGTAAAAACAAAAAAAGAAGAAAGCGCTTTCATAATTACTCTTGACAACCCTCCCGTCAACGCACTAAGTTTGAAAATGCTTGGGGAAATTTCGGATGCAGTAAGGCACGGGAATGAAGATTCTGAAACCAGAGGCTTGATCATAACCGGTTCTGGGAACAACGCATTTTGCGCTGGCGCCGATCTCAAGATGATGCAGGGGCTGAAACCTGAAGATGCAGTGAACGTGGTAGTCAGTGGTCACAACACATTCTTTGCCGTAGAGGACTCGCCCAAGCCCGTGATAGCGGCCGTCAATGGACTGGCTCTGGGCGGAGGAAACGAGCTTGCGATGTCTTGCGATTTGAGGTTTGTTTCAGATAGGGCTAGATTCGGCCAACCAGAGGTAACTTTAGGACTCATACCCGCGTGGGGCGGCACTCAAAGGATGAGCAGGCTCATTGGTAAGGGAAAGGCAAAGGAGTTGATTTTTTCCGGGCAGATAATCAACGCGCAGGAAGCTCTCAGGATCGGCCTGGTAAACAAGATTATCCCAGATGGAGAAGAACTACGCGCCGCCTCGGATTACATCAGGATGCTTGCAAGCAAGGTTTCGCCACTGGCGGTCGCTCATGCAAAGATCGCAATCAACAAGGGACTGCAAAAAGCATCATTGAACGAGGCATTGCAGTACGAGGTCGACGCAATCCAAGTATTGGCGCAGAGCGAGGACCTGAAGGAAGGCGTGCAAGCTTTCTTTGAAAAGAGGCCACCTAAATTTACTGGAAAGTAGTAATTCAATTGACCGTTATCGTCGAGTCCATCCGTCCCGACCCAATTTACGATTACAAGCTCTCCCCAAAGTACGAGCTCTTCCGGACAGCGATGCGCGAGTTTTTGAGGACTGAGATCGTGGATACGGTGGAGTTTTACGACAAGACTGAAACATTTCCGGCGGAAAATATCAGGAAATTTGCCGAACACGGCTACATGGGCATCCCGATTCCTGCGAGGTACGGGGGAGCAGAGCTTGGCGAGTTTGGCTATGGGCTAGCAATCCAAGAAACTGGAAAAGTGTGCTCCTCCCATGCCACGATTATAGGAGCTCACGCCGGGCTCTGCTGCGTTCCCATCTGGCTTTTTGGAAACGAGGATCAGAGGAATGGTTACGTCGTCGATCTCGCATCGGGAAAAAAACTTGGGGCCTTTGCTCTTTCCGAGCCAAGCGCAGGGAGCGACGCGGCTAACATAAAGACAACAGCAACAAGGAGCGGAGATCATTTCCTGATCAACGGAACAAAGCAATTCATTTCCAATGGTGATCGCGCCGACATCATTGTTGTATTTGCCGCAAATGACCTCTCGCTGGGTGCGTACGGCGGGATTACTGCATTCATAGCGGAGAGATCATTCGGCGGGATAACCACGGCAAAAGTTGAAAAAAAGATGGGAATCAGAGCGTCAACGACTGCGCAGATAACGTTCCAAGACTGCCCCGTCCCCAAAGAAAATGCCCTTGGGACTTTTGGAGCAGGTTTTCTCGTTGCTCTGACCGCCCTTGACGGCGGAAGGGCCTCGCTCTCTGCTGGCGCGGTTGGCGGTTGCGAAATGGCTCTTGAAATGATGATAGACTGGGCGAGGGAGCATCCAAAACTGGGTTCGTTGCAGTCTACACAATGGATGATCGCAGATACCGCAATAGATGCGCGCGCCTCCCGTCTGGTGAGCTACGAGTCGCTCGAAGAGGTTGGCTTTTACTTCGAGAGGCTCTCACGTGGAGAGAAGATGCCACGGCAGGAGCGCGAAGCTGTCTCAAGGCATACCGCGATGGCTAAGGCTTTCTGCTCCGAGGCAGCGAGCCGGTCGCTGGAAAGAGCAATCCAAGTACTGGGAGCTGAAGGCTACAAAGAGGGGAACGGGTTGGAGCGCGGGTATAGGGACTCGATAATAGCGGAGATCTACGAAGGAACAAATGACATACAACGGCTCGTAATAGCACGCGACCTTCTCGGACCAGATAAGAATAGCCAGCCATTCTGAGACTTTTCCAGAAGCGCGAACGGTTCTTGGCTCCTGACAGGCAGATTCTAGTGTACGTACAGGCGCTACCAGTTTCAATCCCGGGCTGGGCGAGGAAATTCCAGGACTTGGAAAGCTCAGAGTTTAGGATGTCTCACTCGAGCAGAGTCGCGTTGGCATTCGCAAGCGCGTTGGGCTTTCATGAGATCGTTGCTGCTGGGTTTCCCCCTGTACTGCGTGAAGCTCTTGCCAGAGGCGCCACAAGCTGTATGAGCATTCCACTGTGTGATGATCCGCTGGAGCAGGCCTCCTTTTTCCGAAAGGGGGTGGAATCGTTTTATCATGTCATCGTCGGAGAAAATCCGGACTGGGTATTTACCGGCGCCTCGCTTGCCGGCGTCTTGGCTGAATCGCATAAATTAAGATTTCAATTATTTCAGGAGGGTGACAGCCTCTACTTTAAAGAGAGCTCGATCATTCTCGTGAAAGATCCTGGCGAAGCTTCGCAGAATATAGACGTACGCAGGATCAAGAGCTCCTCCGAAAAAGACGTCAATCATGAGGATGTACTCGGTAATTCTACATTTTCAAAGCAGGAACCAAGGAAAAACGAACTAATTTCTGGAGACCCGAAAGAAATAGCTTCGTTTCTTTCAAGAAGAATTAGAAGATTGGTAGTCCGAGAGTGAGAATTATGATAGTTGTGTTTTGTGGACTGGGGGGTGAAAACCTCTTGGGAAGGGCGCGTGAGATTGCCGATACCCTCGGAGAAAGAGTAATTGCCATGGTCGCCTCAGAGGACAAAGTAGATGCTCAGCGGCTAATCTACTTGGGTGCAGATGAAGTCTTGGAATGTGAAATTGATAAACCCACCAACTGGATAGACGCAATTTCTAACATCATACAAACTGAGAATCAATTGAAGTCCATAATTTTTCCATCAAACATTCTCTCCAACACAATCATGGGCGCAGTATACTCGCGCAAAAGAGAAAGAGTATCCGTCTACTTGGATGATGTAGATCTTTTGGTGGGAGGTACGACCGCTTCGAAGTCATTCGGCATCAATGGATTCAGTTTACAGGCGAGCTCGAAGGCGAGCAAAGTTTGCTTGTTCTCCGCCAAGATTTCTTCGGTTCTTCAACCCCTCGAGGATTCATCGAGGTACGGCAAGAAAAGATCCCTGGAATCTAAGAAACTAGAAAAAAAAGCGAGTTCCCCGATACTCCTAGATGTTCTCGAGGAACCACTAAATTCCTCAGGTGAACTGACAGTTCTGGTTGGATCTCGGAGCGGCGATCGTATCAACGAATTAGCTCGCAAGCTTTCGCAAAAATATCGCGCAAAACTGCGCAAGTATTCAGGTGCAACAGAAGTTGTCTATGGACCATGCATCGCCATAGAGC
>JBOGRL010000358.1:0-2320 GCA_050749505.1 Nitrososphaerales archaeon | reverse complement strand
TCAACATACCTTCTTGATTTTTTCACATCAGGCGGAAGGTCAGTTTTGATCCGTGGAGATCCCGGAACGGGCAAGACTTCTCTTGTATTGCAGCTACTAGATTACCATTCAAAGAACGGTTTCAAATCTGTGTACCAATCGACACGACTCTCCGCAAAGACGCTCAAGAGCCACCAACCGTGGGTCGAAGTTGTTCAGGGGAAGTACGGAACAGTTCCGCGACTGGAGGAAGAGCAAATCGGGTTCCAAGATTCAAGGCGGATGGATGGTGTCAGGGCAATATCCGGCCTGAGGCAATACTTGGAACAGGTGGACAACCCGTTCGTCGTGTTGGACAGCTGGGAAGGGCTCTTCTTTGAATCGCACACAACAGGTGTGGAGGAGATCTCGAAACTCGTCGAAGATTATGAGGCGCGTTTTGTGGTTGTGACAGAGCGAAGGGAACAAACCGATCTGGATTACTTACTGGATGGTGTTGTCGTTTTACGAAGAAAGTTTCACGATGGAAGGAGAATTCGTGAAATAGAGCTTAAGAAACTTCGCGGAGTAAGCATCAAACAATCAAGGTTCTTGTTTACTCTGGATTCGGGCAAGTTCCGGTATCTCGAACCGTTCTCTGGTTCGGATGTCCTGGATGGGAAAAAGATAAGCGTTGGAGAGCCGATTCCACCGAAGAATAAACTGTTCTCTTCTGGTAGCCCAATCCTCGACTCCATAATCGGGGGTGGCTTTGGTCAGGGGAGCTTCAATCTTGTCGAAATTGAGAACAACGTCCCAAGGCAGGTTCGCGAATTGTTCCTTCGGACGCTCTACTCTAACTTCATCAATACCGGCCACAGCGTTCTGTACGTGCCATTCGTCGGCATCACTCACGAGGAATTGTCAGAAATGCTCCCAAACCTTTCAGATCAGACCATACACCGAGCTGTCACAATCCTAAGTTACGAGGGAAGCGTGAGCTCCAAATCCTCGTTAAAGGGCGAGATTGTTGGTGACATGAGTCTCATCAATTCGACGATTGAAGGTCTCAGAAAAGATTCAAGCAAGCCTGTCTTGGTGGTGGTAGCACAGGATGCGCTCGAGGGATTGTATGGATCGGAACCCATTTCAAAAGAACTTACAGAATCCGTTGCGATACTCAAGAATAGGGGAAACATTAGAATCCAGATTACCAGTCCTAGCGCCAAACTCCTGCCAGAGCTCAGGGCTTTTTGCGATGACGATGTGAAGATAGAGATGATACATGGAACACCCGTTTTATCATGTCTAAAACCTCTTTCGGTTTTGCATGGGGTTCTGGAAGACCCAGAGGCTTCAGGGAAGCTGGGTCTAGTGCCGATAGTCTAGCCCACTATTTGGTTCAGATGATGCATCGCGTTCTTGCGAATCTGCGACCTCTCAACGGTCAGCTTCTCGCCCGTCTCAAAAAGCTCGATCATGTAGCGCCGGGTGACTCTCCCGAGGACCTTGGCAAGCATTCCGTTTCTTGCCGGCAAGTCGATTATTGTGACGATCGCTCCGTCAGATAGTTTCACTTTAGGGTGCATTTCTGTATACAAAACTTATATAATTTATCTCTATAACTGTGTCTGCATATAGAGTATGCCAGAACAAATGCAAATCCGCTACACTAGCATACGCGTTGACTTGGAAGTATACAACTCGCTCTTAAGCACGAAAAAAACGCTAGAGCAGGCATACAACCGCAAGTTCAGCCTCTCAGAGACAGTCCAGGTCGTCAACAGGCTGGCCTCGGACACTATTCGGCACATTTCTTCGACGAGAAGAGAGCTCGACGAGATGCTCGACGGACGGGGAAAGGTCATCCCAAAAGATTCGGACTATTCAAAATCAGGCGAGCGATTCGCAAGAGGCCAATGAGGGTGGCCCGTTCTCAAGCAGGTTAATATTTCCCGTCAAGCTCGAAACTTTAAAGTCAGATGGCAAGCAATCAGGATTCCCTGCCGCACTTTTCCGACGGTTTGAGCGTCAAACTCATGAGTTGGTGGAGTGCACTATGAGCGCGCACAGAATTGATTTTGCTCATAAAAGTCGGCCTTTCGGAGCTTCGATCGCATCCGACACCGTTCTGAGAGACTTTTATGAAGTTAATCCTCCCTTTGGCAACATTGCCATCAGATCTCTAAGAAATGTCACGACTTATGAAGTGATAGAACCCACACTCGCAGAGGACGAACAGAGAAAGATCGAGTACCTAAAACTGCTGCTGCTTGAAGAAGTGAAAGCTCCGCTGGCAATACTCTACGGTCAAGACCAACTCGAAAGATATCTTGATTTGAATGCTTCGCGCCTCATCAAG
>JBOGRL010000357.1:0-3042 GCA_050749505.1 Nitrososphaerales archaeon | reverse complement strand
GGCGAAAGCTCATCTGTGGCTCTCTTGATGAACGTCCTAAAAATGCCGTCTATGAATTCTTTTCCAAACTTGATCTTTGACTTGAATATCTTGTGAAAGCAGTGCTCTGACCAGGTCTGAGCGATGGTCTGGAGTTCGATCTCCGTCGGTTCGCGGCCGAGTTTCTTGAAATACGCGCGAATGACAGAAACCTCTTCCTGACTCAGCCCCGTCTTGAGCCTCCGGCACAGCTGGTACGCCTTTTTCTCATCTACGGAGGCGAGTCTAAGGTTTTGCTGCCGACCCGCCAACTGTTGGTTCTACCCTGAACTCATACTCGTCCTTTGTGGGGTTGACAAGAAGTCTTGCGCACATAGTCCTTGCCAAAGCTTCTGCGTCCTTTCTTGTCGCGGCGTCAAAAGTTATTTCATAAACTTTGGCCACCTTTACCTGCAATACCTGGAAATTCAGGTCAACAAGCGATTTTTTGATGGTCTCGGATTCAGGGTCAGGACTGTCTCTACGCAGCCTGACCTCGATTCTTGCCTTGAATTTCATTCTGATCTTCGCACCTTTTCCCTTACAAAATGAGAGTCCTTTCAAGATCTTTTCCGGAAACGGAAATTCGTGGCTCGGAAGTGACGTGCCCGATTACTTCCGCTTTTACTTGCTTATTCAGAGATTCGAGCGCGGCGTTTACCTCTCTTGGGTCCAAAATGATTGCGAACCCGTATCCCATGTTGAAAGTTTTGAACATCTCTGTCATTGAAATAGGCGTTCGCATTGCCCTTGAGGTCTCGTAGACCAGTCTGAATATCTCGGGCATTTCTCTCAAGCCTTCGAATCGAAAACCAATCCTCCGGTCAGGTCGTTTAAACCTTATCTGCCAGTTAAGAAACCTCTTGAATTTTCCAAACCCGTCGCCTGTGATGTGGATAGCAGCTTTGAGGTCTGCTGCCTTTCGGGCTTCTACCAAGGCTTGAACGTAGATCCTTGTCGGCTCCAACAGCTCTTCCACGATGGGCCTGCGAAGAGTTACCGGTACTGCCCATGGACCAAACTTGCCGCCCCAGGAGTCGAGGAGCACCTTGCGCGCAAGAGTCAACCCGTTAGAGTGGATTCCGGAGCTCCAAAGACCGACGACCGAGTCTCCTGGCGAAATAGCTCCCCTGATCAATTCTGATTTATTCGCAATCCCTAGGCATGAAACAATCAGATCAAACGGTGGGGATTTGCTTTTTAGCGCTGGATGTAATAGCTCTAAAACATTCCCCGTTTCTCCCGATGCCAGCGTGCATTTTGATAGCCTCGCTCCCGCCCTGACTCCGGATATCAGCTGCTTTATTCTGAGTCTATCCGAGTTTGCCAAGTGTATTGCGTCACTCAGAAGCAACGGACTCGCCCCAGACCTGATGACGTCGTTTACCGCCATCGCCACCGCGTCGATGCCTATCGACTCGTAATCTCCCGAGATTTCGGCAAGAAGAGTCTTTGTCCCGACGCCTTCAATCTGGAGATCGTAATACAATCTTCCATCAGAGTATGCTGCTGGGTACACGAGTCCAAACGGCAACCTCAGAGGTTTGCCAAAGGCGTACCTTTTTGAATCCCCCAGTATCCTTGATGTAATCGCATCCCGAGATTTTTTCCTGGCCGACCTATCGACTCCAGCAACCGAGTAAGTTAGTCGTCTGGGAGCGCTTCTTCTTTTGAATCTCTCGTGAATCAAAGAGCTTTTTCAGATCCCGTGTCAGGAGGAACTCGAAGTTATCCTGGAAATTTTTCTCTTCCACGCTAGTGCCACTTTTCTTGATTTTTTTGGCGCAATGCCCCGATACAGTAGCGGATCCTCGATTAGTTTCCATTTTGAGCCTGGAATCCTCTTGTAATACCTTGAGAGCTTGGTGTCTGATTTTATCACTTCCCGGAAACTCCTCTTCTCGGAAATGCTCCGCTGCACAATCCTCCTGACTGACTCGTGAGCGTCTGGATGACCTGCGAGTGCAAGAAGTATGTACAGTGGCTCGGCTGAGATCGCTTCCATACTCATGCTCAAGTTTTTCTTCATCGCGACCTCGTCGATTGAAATTCTAGGCTTGTTTTGCTTTTCATCCCAGATAGTTCTAGTCAATCTGCGGACGGAAGAGTCAAACGCGACCAAAAGTTCCGGCAGATATCTCTGCGAGAGCGAATTTGTAAGGTCGCGCTGGTGCTCCGATATTTGATCCATATAGACGGTGATCATCTGAGGCATGAATTTTTTCCACATGCTTTCGACGTTTTCAAAGTTGATTGGGTTTCTCTTCTGTGGCATTGTCGAAGAGCCGACCTGCGAGGAGGCAAATTCTTCAGTCACTTCCGAGATTTCGGTCCTCTGAAGATGACGCATGTCTCTTGAAAAATTTGCAAGTACTCCAAATGTCGAGACTATCGCATGCATCAGGTCGGTTGTAGGCTCTGGCTGGACTATTTGGGTTGAGACCTCAGAAGGTACTAATCCGAGCGAAGAGAGCAGATCTGACTCAAATCTCTCGGGGTCTCGGAGCGCGAGCGAGAGAGGCCCATAGACACCCACCGCGCCCGAAAACTTGCCGCACAGACGACCTGATGCATCCATTACTTCTAAAATGCGCTGGCCCAAGCGGGACAAGTAGTAAGAGACAAAAAACCCAAAGGTTATTGGCTCGGCGTGCTGACCATGGGTTCTTCCCATCTGGGTCGTGGAACTGAATTTTAGAGCGATTTCTATTAGAGCGTTTTCAAGTTTGGCAAGATCTGGGACTATGACTTTGCCTACAGCTTCCTTTAGCCTAAGAGCGTTTGCTGTGTCTACGATGTCGTATGATGTTGCCGTCAGGTGGACGTAAGGCTTTGCCTTGTTCGACACCTTTTTGCGGATGACGTTTGCGAGCGCCCTTATGTCGTGCTGTATTCTGGTTTCTTCTGCGTAGACTTCTTTTGCCGTGACCTTGTTGCAGGCATTTGCTATTTCTTCCGCGATAGATTTCGAGCAGATTCCGCTTCTGGCAAGCTGTCTCGCAAGAGCTGCTTCGACTCTTGCCT
>JBOGRL010000356.1:0-7018 GCA_050749505.1 Nitrososphaerales archaeon | reverse complement strand
ACAAGACACTCGCCATATTGTCTAGCTTGGTAGCTCTTGTAGGTTTAGTAGTGAATGTCGCAATAGACCGCGATAACGTCTATGACATGACACTTGCCTTCGTTCCCGGGGCAGTTGTACTGATTTTGTCGTACAGGTTGATTCAATCCGAGCTCAAATATTTCTCGGTGACATTGGGCGGAATAAGCTTGGTTGGCGTAATTTTAGAATTTGGAGGCTATAACTCGTCGATTGTTCAACAAGTTCTAGGACCCGGCGGAACCGAAAGAATAATCGTGTATCCAATCCTCGTTTGGCTCTTTATCCAGCTCACGATCAGCTGACAGAACCTCAATTATAGAATTTGCATTCATCGAGGCGATATCATAGTCAACTCCATTTACGGGGTAATCGTAGGTAGAAGCAGTCTCGATGATACGAATATCCATATCAATCCAAATGATGGGGAGTGAAAGCACCTCTGCAATATTGTCTGCTATCACTAACTTTTTTTCTCTTTTGCTTGAAAGGGCTCTGTTCAGTTTGACAAGCACGTTGATTAGCTCTACAAGCATGAGAACAGAACAGGATGCTTCAATCTTCTTTTGCTGAACATCCGAGAGGGCCCGCATCATTTACGTGATGGCCGGGCTTGTCTGTAATTTCAGATCATACCACCAAAGAGCGCTGAATTCCCAGTCTGTACCCTGACATCTGAAATGATAATTGTGTGGGGATCATGAGCGTTCTCGAGTGGAGCCAATCGAGTAAAGGAAAGCGAGCCATCTCCGCAGTTAGCAGTGCCCTTCTCTTCACGATCGGAATTCTTGTCCTTTCAGGAGTCCTAATTTCTCTCTCCGATTTTGGAGGGATGCCAGATGGTGCAAACATCAGAACAATAACTCTTGTTTCGGCTTCGCTTTATTCCGGAATTCCGACGAACACTACAGATCGCGGAACCTCTGCTTTGTCGCTTGTGTTCAATAATCCTGGAGAACCTACGTACATCAACTCGATCGCAGTCTATGGGAGCGACGTATCTTCGCCGATAACGGTCTACCAGTGTATGAACAGCACATATTGCGTAGGGCTAACCTCGGCGTTGCTCCCGAGCGGAACAGTTCCGTTTGATACTAACGCGACCGCGTTTTATCTTTCGAGTGCACTCGTAGCAGGGCAGGTTAACAATTATGTCATCGATTTTTCAAACAGTCAGGGGCTCTCGGGTTCGCTGGTTGCTCAAAGCGGATTCAATGGCTCGCTGTTCTATCCGAGTTATCCTAGCGGATTCGTTTCTTCGTCGTCGAGTTCAGCTTCATCTGCCTGTACGTCTCCACCCTATCCAACTACACTTACCGAGCATTTCGGTAACGATTATGCCACCACACTTGAAATCACAACAATATCCTGCGAAATGGCAGCTCAATCAGCGATTGTTTCGGAATCGGAAACAGCGTGTACCTCATCGCCCTACATCACGACTGAAACGGTGAATTCTTCAGATAATTTCTACACAACTATTGTGACAGCCTATTGCTGAACAAAGTATCTTCAATCTGACTCCACTTGGATATTGAGCGGATGAGGAGTAACCGTCGCGTTCGGTGCCCATCCTGAACACAACCTGCTAGGAAGGAAGTGGGATTGGCTTTGGTGTGTTACTCTCAGAGGACCCGTTGACTATCATTTCTTTCTTCGGCAAAGTTAATGTCAAAGGATATCGACCTAGTACGGGATTTCGACTTTAAGTTCAATGTGCACCCCACACATTTTTACTAGTAGTCGCTGTCATCACGGAATTCTAGACGCTTCAGACACTGCGGACGCCCATCTGGACGCACTAGTGGAATCCATTTTGACTTTCGGCCTATGTTCCGAGGAGCTTCTTTAACGTGCCCGAATGACGAGGCGGCAGTGATAAAGCCCTCAGGGAAGCAACTTCTCTCTTCTAATTAGTCGGCTCGAAGAGAGATACATGAGGAAGGATAGGATCACAATTACCCCTGCCAGAAGCAGATCAATTGGGAAGGCAAGAGAGGGTATCACAAGAGGGAAGATGTACGCAGGCATTACTATGAAGACCCCAATCGCCATCCCGAGTGGCTGGTTAGAACCGACTCTCTGTTTCTGAAGCGAGCTGAATGACATCATTATCAGAGCCCCAAACGAGACCGCCGGGAGAGCAATTGCCACGACAAGTCCGGAGACTTCCAGTATCAGCGTCCCACTCGTGCCCGCAATCAGTCCCGCGACGACATTGATGACTACCTCCAAGGCCACCATGACTGAAGAGAGTATTAGTGCTGCTTTTAGGTACTGTCTATAGATGTCTCCCTGGTTCATTCCGAGCGACAAGAAGTACTCGAGGACGCCATTATTTTTGTCGTAGACGTAGAGAAGCAGGACGGGAGTGGCGAAGATTAAATCCGCGAGCGCCTGTATGGCGACTGACACCAGTGGAAGTGAAGGGCCGAGGCTCAAAGCGCCCGTGCTAGTGGAGTTGGCGGGGATCAAATTCGTAGAAAGGTTCCCAACGAACCCGGACAGATTTGAAATTAGGACGCCGACCAAGGCCAGGAAAATCCCAATTACGAGATACGCCTTGCTGAGGGAAACGCTCCTCTTCGCTATGATTACGCCTAGTTCGCTATTCATTTCCGCTCTTCGACCCTGCCTTCGGTCTTCTCACCGATGCGCTGACCGTAGTTATCCTCGAATAGATCTTGAAGCGGATTGTCAAGTTGACGCATCTCGGTGACGAGCGCACCGCTTTCTACGATTTTCTTGAGTGCAAGACCAGCTTCCTCCGGGGTGGAAACACTTAGGACATAGTAGCCGCCGTCGCCCAACTTGGCGTTGACTAACTTCGAGATGTCTGTCGTTGTCCTTATTCCGACCCGGTATTCTTTCGATTTTATGTTGGATATCTTGTCGAAATAGCCAATCGTTCCGTCTCGCACCAGAATCAGATTTGTTCCCACATCACTCGCCTCGTAGAGATTGTGCGATGAGTAGAGAACGATCTTGTCCTTCGATAGTCGCAGGAGTATGTCCCGTATCTCTTTCGAGACCACGGGGTCAAGGTTGGACGTTGGCTCGTCTAGGAGATACAGGTCTCTCTCCCTGAGAAAGACCTTTGCGATGGACACCCTTTTCTTCTGTCCCTGAGACAGGTCTGAGATCTTCTTGTTCTTTAGCTCCTCGAGGCTCAGGAGAGTTATAGCATCGTCAACGCTACCGCCCTCGATTCTGGCATAGAATTCAAGAGCGTTGCGTACCGTCATCTCCTCTGGTATGGCGTTGTAGTGCGAAAGATAGTTGATCCTCTTCCTCGCTTCCTTCGACCGTGTCAGGTCTTCTCCGTCGAACAACACTTTCCCGTTGTACGGCTCCAATATTCCGCCGATGGTCCTGAACAAGGTGGTCTTTCCTGCACCGTTCGGCCCCAGAACTACGTAGATAGCAGACTCTTGAGCCTTGAATGTAATGTCATGGAGGACAGTCTTTCCTCCATATCCCGAACTAATGTCCACTAGTTCTAGACTGTGCAATTCAATTTCCCTGCTTTGTGTATGGCTTGTGCGTCTTAGTTACTGGCTCGCTCGTTTAGCCAGTTAAAAGTGTCATTTGCGGCTTCCTGATCTAATTCTGCATCCGGCGCATTATAGTGCAAACTAACATATTCAGCTGTAAGTTTTTCAACGGGCTTCTCTTCATGTTTTAGTACGTGGTTGGCATTTTCTGGGTAGGCAAACATTGCCCCCGTGTTTAGGGCGGTTACGTTTTCCAACGCCCCTCCGTCTATTTTCCAATCAATTTGGATGTCTTTTTTGCCGATTACCACGAGCTTGGGTTCGCTAACTCTTGCAATGTATTCTGGGAGACTGTACGCCCACAATTCTCTACTGAACGGCAAGTTGGTTGGATTTTCTAGGCTACGCAGCAACGGCCTCATGGCCTCCGGAAGTGAGGGATCAATGACTATTGGCTTACTGGCTAGAAAATCTGCGATGGCCTCATCGTAATGTTTCATCAGGATTTCTGCGTTGGGCAGAGACTTTGCTTGGTTGAAGATTTGGCTGCGACTTACCTCGCCAATCGCTCTCCCAGGAGCTCCAGTCAGCACCAAGCCTTTGAAGCGTTTAATCTTCGCGTGCAGTTGGTAGTTTACGGCGTGAATAGCACCTTCGCTGTTCGTTAGCACAAAGAGATTATCCTCGTCAGCGTTTTTTTCCGAGACTAATGTTTCAACAGCGCCTGCTAGTTCGTCCATGTGGGATTGCATGCAAAGTTTGCCAGAAAATTTCGGCAAGTTCTCTTTAGCGTGCGGGCCAGAGGCAAGCTTATCGTAGCGCAGAGTAAGAAAACCTTGACTTGCGAGCGCTTCAGCCAGTAGTCTGGCGCTACCGTTTGCGCCCGGTAAGAGAGGCGAGCACCAATTCCTGTCGGTTGGACCGCTGCCGGCTACAAAGATAACTGCTGAACGAGGTTCCTTATCTTTCGGCGCAGTAATGGTTCCGTATACCGGAATGTCAAGAACTTTCCATGTTATTTCTTTATCTTCAATAACCGCATCTCTCGTGACATGCCACCTGACCCTTGCAATCGCAGCCATCGCAGCTGCGAGCTATTTAAGATGGTTGAACGCGCTTTCATCTGATGAAGACTACTTCACCACAGGAGTTTTTCTGGTCAAAACTATGATACGGTTTGTGGCAGAATCTCTAACTCTTCACAATCAGCCAGCTGTTTTTGAAGTCGCTGTATTTTCGTTCGAGTTCGCGGGCTGAGCAAGATCCGACAGAAGCTTTTCAGATCTGCATAGACTCCGTAGTCGATTGGATCCATTTTCTCTGACTCGGGTATGTCATTGGAAACTGCGATATCCTTCATGATCTCTTGCTGTATCTCTACGTATGTTTTGTATGCTTCCTTCAGAGATTTGCTCTTCGGTTCAAAATCAAGGAATTGCACCGGGAGGTATTTCATGGCTGTTGCGCGATAGACCTTCTTCTCCAGATTGCCGATGTGGTCAAGTTTGCATTGTTTTATCACCTGAGCTTCCAGAAGCTTTGAAACTCTTCGCCAAATTTTGACTTGTGGCATCCCGAGTTTTCTCGAAAGTTCTGTCGTGGAGTACGGTGATAGTACAAGTTCTCTGAGTATTCGTTGGTTAAGGGCATCCGAAAGTAAAAGTGATCCCTTCTGATCCAACATCATGAGTCTTTTCATTGTTTGAAAGCGCTTACAACGTAGATATAAACAGGACAAGTTTCCGATTTCAATAAACTAAATTTCATGTTCAAATCCCACCCCCGCATATTTTCTTGCGAGTAATTTCGCGTGAGAATTCTGGATCCAAATCCCAGAAAGAGCGGTCATGCAGACACTACATATGCCCGCAGTAATCTACACAATTCGGCGTGGTATTGTATTGTGCATTTTCGAGAATCTCGTGTGAGCTCGATTCCTCTACCATAATTTTGGGAGTCTATAGATAAGACCATCTGCCATAGGAATCTCGTTGGAGAGATCATCCCCCACCCATGTCTCGAAAAGCTCGTCCCGATGACAAGATGCACAATCTATTTTGGCCTCATTGGGAATAAACGGGATTTCAACTCCATCTTAGCCATCTGGTTTCGCAATGAGCAATGGTTATCTGATAATGGAATAGTGTGGTGTGAACAGCGGCAAAATGCATTCAGGACAAAGAACAACGCGCAGGCTCCCTTCGGTACGACTAGAAAGTGAAACTCTGGCCAAATCCAAAAAAGAGGATTCTGACGAGCTACGCTGCGATTTCTGTGGGCAGGAATTGCCTGGCGCAAACCTGGGTTACTCTGAGCGAAGAAAATACTGCTCTAAGAGCTGCCAGAGCAGAGCCTCTCAGGGAAGGATTAGGGCCAGGATGGCAACACCCCCCTCAAAACGATACGCCGCGAGATTAAAGTTCTCCAGCCCGTTATACTTCAACTAGAAGAACAAACAACTATAACGTGAAACTTGAATTTCCAGTCCCATTGCCGCGTCCCCAAAAATTCCTGTGAACTTGGAAATTGCAGCGCAGGTGCTTTGTGTTTATAGCCAAGCGCTACGCTATCAGGCGAGATGTCATAACAGTATCTACTTTCCCATTGGCTCGTAACAGAGCAACACATTCCCGTTCTTAAACGTCTTCATATTGACAAGCTTGAGGTTGAGTTTTTCCTTGATGTTTTTGAATAATAGTTTTCCATTTCCCAAGATGAGGGGATTGACAATCAGCCTATATTCATCGATGATTCCGAGATTAGCAAATTGCTGCACGATAGTGCCGCTGCCGAATATGGCGATGTCCCGGTCTCCTTGTTCTTTCATTTTGATGATTTCTTCCCGTTTTATTTCACGAAAGACCGTAACGTTCTTCCAAAGCGGCCCATCTTTTACTTCTTTCAACGTTTTTGAAAAGACTGTTTTGGGAATACTGTTCATTCTCTCCGCCACAACGGGCTCACTCTTGACCCCATCAGGTGTGGGCCAGTAATTTGCCATCATCTCGTACGTCATCCGACCAAATATAAGCGCGCCAAGTGATTTCATTTGCTCTAGAGAATGCGCGCCCATCTCATCATCATAATTGTGCCAATCTATTTCTCCATTGGGCCCTGCAAAGAAGCCATCAACTGTCACCAGATCAAATACGATAATTTTTCTCATAGTTTTGCCGCCTAAATTAATTCCTCGATATTTCTGGATTTAAATCAAGCTCGGGGTGATTTTTTACAGCTCACCGTCGGTTTGTGAACAGATAACGTACCTAGACTCGTATTGATCTCATCAAAGATGGTGGAGAGCTGTTCTCTCGCTATTCTGGGAGAGTAGAGCTCTGGTCTTCGACTTTCGTATCTGCCATACTGGACGTGCTCTCCGGCGTGGTCTGAACGAGCTCTTGGGCTGCCGTAGGTCGTGACTCATCTGCTGCAATCGTTTCCTGCGCCGCCCTCGAAATTCTACTCGAAACCTGGTTTCGCAGCCATTCTTCGGTACTACCCAGAGG
>JBOGRL010000355.1:0-4533 GCA_050749505.1 Nitrososphaerales archaeon | reverse complement strand
CGTGAGAGTAGTAAACATGACCAGTGTTCTTCCAAACATAGGAGATCTCAGTCAACCCGACTATACACGAGAATGAGATATAACCATAACTGCTACTACTAGTGTGGAATCTGAAATCGCGAAAAACTCATTAGAGAAGGTCTTCGGGAAACATCTCCGAGGCCATTTGGGAAAAAGTCAGTTTTCGATAAATTGTCAATGAACTGTTTTTGCAACGCAACGGTTACGAACCATTTCCTAAGAAAATGCTCTTGCGATTGTCATCTCATCAATTTCTACCAAAAGAGACTTTTTCGATGGTCTCGGCCGGAGTAACCAGGCAGACCGCCACCACCAGTTAGATTAGAGAAAATTCCTTGACACGTGGAACTCTAGGAAAGGAAAAGAAAAAAGCAACCCACACTCATGTGATAGGATTGAGAGAGTGCGAGAATCATCCTATTACACATGGGTTGCTAATTTCTTCCTATGGATCATTTCTTATCAGTATTTTTGTGTGAATGTAATTATGTTGCCCCTGGGATATAAAATACCCTTCGGATAAAGGGTACCGATTCCGCAGCAAGATAAAAACGATACACTATTTTCTCCGAGCTAGATTACTGCAATAGAGCAATTTGCTGGACAAAATTGCTAACGAAACCTTTGGGAAAAAACCCAGAGTTATTTTACATTCTATTTGCTCTATCATGGATTTTAGTCATTCCAAATATGTGGATGGACGATGCAAAATGTCGGAAGCAGATCTTGATGCGGAAAGGCGAAGCAAGAGTGGCATTAGAGACACGGGGAGCGAAGTAAATGATGAAGATGAGAGAACAGACGAGGCGCCTCTCGACGAAGCTGACGATGAAAACACTGAGGAAGCAGAAGGGTAGCACATCTTAGCGGCTCTAGAAATCCCAGCTGCCAAAAGCTGGGACTTTCCAACTCGCACATTTTTTAGTGGGTGGGCTATTTGGAAGTTGGTAGAGAAAAAACCGAATGCGGGAAGGAAATGATTCCAGCCCACATAATTTAATTACCAGCAGCTCAATTTTGATCTTGGATCAATGAGTAAACTCCCAGCAGAGTCGGCGCTAATAGAATCACTCTCCTGCTTTATGCGAAACCTAAACGCCGAGGAAGACGCCCTGGTCGTCGTTGAAGGTCTCAGGGATGCAAAAGCTTTGCGCGCCTCGGGGTTCGCAGGCGAAGTGTTCATGCTCTGCCAGCACGCTAGTGTGGTCAAACTCGAGGATGTGGCGTCGAGGTTCAAAAAGACGATACTCCTCTTGGACAATGACAGCGAGGGGAGAAAACTGGCGGAGCGAACGAAGAGAATTTTGAGCGGGAGAGTACGGATAGACCTGTTCTATCAGAGGGAACTTTTACCCGCGAGCAAGGGAAAGATAAGGCACGTAGAAGAACTCGCTCCCTACGCCGACCGCCTCGCCCGCCACGTATAATCAGTTGCTGACGTGCTCGTTGATGACTTCGACCAGCTCCTGGACGGAAAATGGCTTGCTGATATAGTCGATGGCGCCCGACGATATCGCCTCCTCCATTATCGCGTCGTCTGCGCTTGCAAAGATCACCTTTGCTTTTGGATTGATTTCAAGTATCTGCTTCAGAGCATCGAGTCCCGTGAGATGCTCAAGCCTGTGATCCAGGATCACAATGTCAGGCTTCGGGTCAGCGCTCCTGTAGATTTCGATTACTCGCTCGCCTGAACTCACAATGTCCAAAACTTCGTGCCCGTATTTTTTGAGCAAGACTCGATACAGATTCGCGAGCGGTTCTTCGTCTTCGGCAATGAGTATACTTGCCACGGGACTTTCTCATTCCTTTCCTGATGCGTTTTTCTCGCGGATATTAGAGGGAAATTCCTTGACGGAGCTTTTTTGGAATCCTTTAAATGATGATTATTAGCCATAGCCCGGATATTTGTCTCTCAGAAGTTTTTTGATTTCGAAAGACAGTTTTTCATCGAGCTGTCTCTGGCTGCTTGATTGTGCAAATATTTTTTCCTTTGTAAACACAAATGGACCCTCTACATAACTTCCACTTTCAACCGGCGAGACAGGCGTTAATGAGCCGATGAGTTGATCAATTTTGGTGGCGGTTTTGGTGGATGGGTGCGATTCGTCAGAAGCTTCCTCGAGCAGTTTCAGCAGAAATTCGGGATCTAGTTTTCTGTACCCGTAGGGGGCAGCAACGGCGGTATTATCAGTCGCGGGCCGGTCAGGCGTTTCAACTTTGGCCCCCAGCACCAGTGGAGATGGCTTGAATATGGAGTCTATTTTGAGCTGCCAGGTTTCCTCGGGGCCGGCAACGAGCGCGTCAAAGAAACTGTCTTTCGAAGAAGGTGCAATTGTAAAATTCCAGCCGATCGGTTTCTTCGAATACTGCTCGAGCAGGTACCGGAAGAGAGCGCTACCACGCATTAACTCCATTTAATCGCTAACATGGCGGCAGATTCCATAATAATGTTGCGCAGTCTATTTCGTAAAGCCATATAACTCCTGGCCAGCGCATGCAAAAAATGTCCATGTGTGGCCGCTGTGGTGCAGACTGGAGTAGGGGTAATTCCAGTTTCTACTACTACTTCGGGTGCAGTTTGGTTAGCATAGGAGGCTGTGGTTCCCCCCTTTCATCCTGGGAACAGAAACCTCTCGATCGTGGGTTCAAATCCCACCGGCGGCCCCTTAACCCATGCGTACAAATCCTACACTTTTACCTAGTACGAAGGAAGCAAACGGAAGGAAGGATATCCATCATCATGAGAGAAGAACTACGTCGCCTCGAAAAAGATGTAGGGATTCCAGAACTGGATAGAGGACTGATTTCCAGGTATGTTTCATTCTTGGAAGCTCAAGGACTCTCGAACGGCCGTCTCGCAAAAGCGGCGTATCAACTCAGGACGCTTCGAAGACACATGAGCTGTGACTTCGCGACCGCAAAGAGAGCTGACATCGAACAGCTTGTCATCTGGCTGAACAGGTCAGCATATGCTCCCTGGTCCAAGTCTGATGCAAAGGGCTGGATTAAGAGATTTTACAGATGGCTTCGCTTCGGAACCTACACTGGTCCATTCCCTGAAGAAGTAGCTTGGATCAAGACACGTCTCAAAATCAACGAACTAACAGAGCCTGAGATCCTGACCACCGGCGAAGTGAAACTAATGATAGAGAAATCAAATAGCTGCAGGGATCGAGCATTAATTGCAGTTCTCTATGAATCAGGTTTCAGAATAGGCGAAGCTCTGAATATGAGAATTGCTGATGTAGTCTTCGACGGGCAAGGCGCACGCGTTAGAGTCTCAGGCAAGACGGGCCCAAGGACTGTTCGGCTTATCACCTCATCCCGTCAACTCGCCGCCTGGATAGAAGAGCATCCGCAAAGAAAGCAAGATCAAGCATGGGTGTGGGCGAGCCTAGCTCACAGTTTCCTTGGATGCCAGCTCGAATATCACAGTATATCTACGATATTGAAGGAAACTGCAAAGGGAGCCGGCCTGCAGAAGCGTGTTTATCCACACCTCTTCCGCCATTCAGCCGCTACAAGAGATGCCCATTTTCTAAACGAAGCCGAGCTTCGAATCAAGTATGGTTGGCAACGCAACAGCACGGCACCTTCGATATACGTACATTTGGCAGCAGTAGATGTCGAACAAAAGCTGATCGCGATCTATTCAAACGGGGAAAACGTCCATGAAGTGCGTCCAGATTTCACACCGGTACGCTGCCCACGTTGCAATGAAAAGAACACTCCTGGAGTAAGGTTCTGTGCTAGATGCGGCCTGCCTCTAGATCAACGAGAGATAGCCAGAGCCTCATCGGAATTTCAAAATATGCGGACCGAAATTGCAGAACTGAAGTCATTGATTCACGAGTCTATTTCTGCGACGCATCCGTCAGCAGCAAGAGGCGATCGAGGGTCTCAAGAAGCTTCTCAGCCTTCGAGCGGGGAAGGCGGATCGTAACATATTCGTCGCCATTCTTGAGAACCTTCTCTTCGCGTTTTGTGGCAGCGCTATCTTCGTTCGTCATACAGAAACACCTGAGGCGTTGAAAGCAGTCCAGAAATCATGTCATCCCACATTCTAGTTAAGTGCGGCATCTCCCATTTGCACTTCAACAGTACTTTTGTCACTAACGCGAGCTTATCCTCGCGTCCAATCCTCGTTAAATCATTCTTGGTAAAATAATCGTCTGTCTCTTTGTTGACTATCGAAGCCGCTCTGTTCGTAACCGAGTGGTCAGGAGCGTATTTCTTGAAGAGCTGTTCAAGCCGGGACTTACAGTAATACGCGATCCTCTCTTTCTTGTTGCCTTTGAGAAAGGCTATTGTCTGAATCCGGAGAGGGATTGGAGTCCTTGGTTCGAGGGATTGCTGCAGCTTGTCCATAATCTCGTGATGACGAGTGCCTGAATAGAAAGTTTGGAAAGTTCGGACACGTTCAGAGAGATCGAGTCCGCATGATTGACACACGCCGTCGAAACGAGAATTCTTGAGGCATGTGGGGCAGAGTCTTTCTGGATTGATGTTACC
>JBOGRL010000354.1:0-2233 GCA_050749505.1 Nitrososphaerales archaeon | reverse complement strand
GATTTATTCTGGGCGATGAGAAGAAAAAGGGTTCCTATTGTGCTATAGACAGAAAACAATTAATTTGATGATTCAAGCAATGTGAAACTCAAAGCGATCAAAGAGAGCGGAAGAACACAAGTGTCGGAAAGCAGCAGGCGGAAAAAAGGCGGAGCAGCAGCAGCACAAAAGCGCGGAGAAGAAGTTTCCGCCGGCGAGAAAGGCTCCCGGAGTGCGAACATGGATCAAATCAGCAAGAAATTGGCAAAGCTCGACACGAGAAGGCAGGATCTTGCAAAGCGGCTAGACGAGGCGCAAAAGTCATCCGACTATGAGACCTTCCAGAAGATAGGGAACAGTTACCTTGGAACAATACTTGAGAGCATAAACCTCTACATCGACCTGATCAAGGAAATCAGTTCGGACCCAGTGGCTGGCGAACTCAAAAACGAGTTTGCAGACATTGTAAAAAAGGGGAGCGCCACAAAGGGCATCGAGGGACAATCCGAGTGGATCTCGGACGATGTCTCTCCGTTGTATGAAAAGGTGAGGCAGATCTGCGCGTGCGTCTACGCGGCTGTTGCAAAGATAGATCAGGAAGCAAGCAGGGCGGCCTAGCGGCGGATTCCAGCTTCGCGGAGCATTTCTCTTGCTCTGACCTCCGCGTCCTTTTGATGATTCGGGCATCTCATAATCGATTCGCCGTACACGTCTGCCCAGAGCCAGCCTTTTGAATACAATACGAGCGCAGTACTCTTTGCGGAAATTCCGCAGATATCGCAGTGGAGTTCCAAAAGTTGTTGTTCTTCAGAGCGCATTTGAAATTCTTGGCATGCTGGTGGGTAGAAAAGTGTTGTCGAAGAGATTTTTTTCCTACCTATCGGGATAGCTCGCGTTCACGCTGAACGATGCCGAAGAGCCGAACGGGGTGAGGATCTGAACCGTGTACTCCTGCCCGCCTATGATGCTCAGTGGTTGGTTTGGAGGAATTGGGCTGTTCAGCGTGTTTATGAGTCCGAAGTAGATCAGAACGATGTCCTGATACGGCTTGAGAGTCAATCCGATTTGACTTCGTGGAACGGGTGCGCCATTCGGAGTTGGCTGAACAACTGAACCATTGCTCAAAATAAGAAACGTCGCAACAGTCATTGGCGAACTCGTAGAATTGGCAGCTTGACTTGAGGATTTCGACGATGAGGAGGCACTAGCTTGCGCAAATGGCGCAGTACCCATCGCGCTGGTTGTGGCCGACTGGGTGCTCGTATTACCCGTTATGGTAGTAACCTCGGTGATCGTAGCGACCGTTGTGATCGTCGAAACGATAGTCGAAGTGCTGACAGTCGAGCCCCCCTTTACGCCGCTCGTAAGTATATTCAGAGAAGAAATCGTGACAGGCGTAGAACCAGTGTTATTCAGTATGACCAAAAGAAAGCTGGGAAAAATCTCCGCGGGCACGGCCTCGGTGAGGTTGTTGCCGATTGAAGGGGGCTTGACCCACCAAGTTTGAGACGTTATGTTCGGGATTTTAGACCCGGCAGCGGATAAAGAATTGTTCCATGACTGCGAGGGAATCGACACTCCCATCGTCGCCGGGATGAGCTCAAAACTTGGCTTGCCGCCATTGCTACCCGCCAGCACCGTAGGAGTTATGTCTATTACAAAGCCTGCGGATGCGTTGGGCCCAACCCTCGCTCCGCCGTTCGTCAGCGGAATCGTGATACCATTCATCGGGGCTATTGCAGTATAGTTGAGTCCGCCGAAAGTAACTGTTGCATTTGCAATGTCGAATCTTACCTGATCAAAAATGCCACTGGTTACTTGCGCACTACCCAGCGTCAAGCCGACATTAATCACAGAAAGCAAATCTATTTTTCCGGCATTTGCTATCGTAAACCAAACAGAATTATTGTTTTGATCAGTGGTATGCGCCTCAATATCAGAGTAATTGATGTAAACATGAGTCGTCCCGGCAGGTACGTTAGGCGGGTTGGGAGGATCAGTTATCTGGGCCGCAAGGACTCCGGTCGGAAGACTGGAATTGACATTTTTGATTGAGGTTATGACGGTACTCGTCGTGCTTGTCACAGTAGTCTGTGATGTGGGTGGATTTTGAATGAAATGATTTTGCTCCAGAGCAGTGACTCCGGTTATGATTCCGGCAGCTATTAGAATGCCCACTAGGACCATGAGCAGGAGTTTTCTTGCTCCGTTCATAGTTAACTGTTTTTGCCAGCCCGCTTATTGAGCTTTAGGT
>JBOGRL010000353.1:0-5955 GCA_050749505.1 Nitrososphaerales archaeon | reverse complement strand
TAGCCACGCTGCCAGATTTGTTGAATACACAAACCATTCCTTCTGAGGTGAGAACAACCTCAGAAATAGAGGAATCGCTTTTGGAAATTGATTCAGGCTTAATGTGGAAGGAGCTGCGCAGTGGCGTGATAATCTGTTTGAGTATCGTCACGACATCTGCTGAATAGTCCCTCTCCTTCTCCGCCAGTTCGGACAGTTGCTGAGTTTCCTCCTGCAACGATTTAATAAATTCAGCTACAATCTCTGCCTCGTTCGGTCCACCCTTTGAGACAGCCTCTACCTTCGGCAAGTTCGCGTTTGTAAATTGATCCAAAACGTTTTCACGATTCCTTTTTTTGAACTAGCGAGCGTGTGTGACTCTTACAGAGGGATTTTTTCTTCGTGCAGAGCTTCTGAGGATGCACGAATGACAGCATCGGCAAATCCCGCAATACTCGAAAACTCAGGTCGGAATTCCCCACAAACCTCGCTGGTGACATTTTCTTCAATTTGTCGCGCCCCGGATCCAAATATTTCGTAAATGCACTTTGTAAACTCGTTCGGGTCGCTCGCTACATGAGCCAGCTAGGCCAGCTTTTCTTTTGAAAACTCCAAGTTACTACATGTTCAACTCCGCCGCCGCATTTTTTCAAGCTTCGATGCATGCAGTCGAGAAGCATTGCTTTGAATTCACTGTCCAATTTCCGCGTTCTGGCTCTAAATCATAGCGACTTATTCAAATATGGTGTCACTCCAAGATTCAATTTGACGTAACTTTCTGCGTTTCGACTATGATCAACTCGTTGAATTTTTGGAAATCGGCAAAGTCCCATATATATGGCCGTTCTGGACAAATTTGATTTCGCTTCGGAATTCTTCAGTTAATTTATCTGGCCTTTACCTCGTCTTGTCTACGACGCTGAAGAGAAAAACAAAGAAATACTGCGTCATCGCAATTGCTGTTCCCGTAATCATTAGACGGTTAAGCTCCCGAGCTCTTGGGAACAGGCACCTCTCATATGATGATTCCCTCTGGGACAGCTTCACCTTTTCAAGGCATTCAACTCCTTCGGGTTCAATAGCTCTGAAGGCTGCAATCCCAAAAGCTTCCGCCGTTTGGATTAGTATGTGAGACCAGCTGCGCATCTTTTCACAAACAGCATGCCCGAGACTTGCAGCGTTCCACCATTGCCGATAAAGCCTAAACTGCGAGTTCTGCGATTTCGTGTGTTCAAAGGTTGCAAAGTGCCGGCATGCTTTCCGGCCTAGTACTCGACGCAAAACACGATTGACCATTTGTTCGGGGAAAAGCATTCTGCTAAAGGAATCTTGTGGCAAGTGGATGCAATCGCCTGCATTTCTCGGAGCGCGGAATCTCCCAGGCTCCAATATGTAGATTACCGAATGCGTAATCCCTTTCTCCCTAATTCTCTTGGAAGCTCTGACCACCTATTCCAGCCGGTACGTACAATTGCGGCAAGAATTACTCGTTGTTGTTCAACATCAAGGCAAGACCGCTCCAGGCGCAAGGCCCCCCTGTTCCAACTTGATCTCAGCCTCGTCAAGGGTGAACAGGTCAGTAACCTCTTCCCTCTTGGGTGATCGCAAGTGTCCAAAATTGGCCGTGCGACCGGTACACATTTTGCACAACCATGACCGTGGCATCGTAATAAGGAGGAAATGATACTCTGGAGACTTCAGAACTCTCAGCGAGCATTGCTTCAGATATCGTAGTATCCTGATGGGATAGTTCAATCCTGGCGTTCTCCCAGGCGTGGGAAGTGAGCACCAGAGTGGAAGAGCCAGTCTAACACTCGACCCGCTGCAGATGCTTGATCTTTGACCTTCACAGTTTCTTCAAAAGCTTCACCATTCTTGGAAAAGAGCTTAGATTTGCCAATCCTTTCGCTTTCGCCGATTCCTGTTATGCTCTCCTCATATATCTAGAAATTCTGGCTCGTCCTCTTTGGAAAGAATCTGTTGAATCAGAAAGCTGCAGAAACTTGAAGTTGAGAGATGAGCTCCCGCAATCGAAAAACAAGTACTTTCATTTCCACATGTATCCGAATGGGTAGTCTAGTATCAAATACCAGAAATACAGGAGAAAACGAGTGAGAAGCATTTTGCAATCTTTTTACTGTAGCAGCCAAGAGGCTGCTAATATAGAATCGAAATCTGATTGTGTTTTAACTGAGAACAAGCGGTTAAGCTCGCAGATCATGGTTAAATCTGACTTCTTGGAAGGTTGGTTCATAAACAGAAACTGTGAGAGGTTTGTGATTTAGTTCCTTGGTAGCGGAGTATGTTGTAAAGAGAACCCATTCTCCTTCGGAGGCGACAATACTGAAGGATGGTAAGTTAATTGGGGAAATTCGTAAGAATGACGATGGCTTAGATTATGTTCTTAGGACAAAAATGAACCAGAAAAATGATCAGAAGGTCTTCTTGCTAACGCCACGAGTAGATGGCAAAATAAGTCCGTTTTCGATTGCAGTTTATGAAGGCGACGCAGGTAAAGCAAAAGATAAGAAAGCGAGAATCGGAAATCAAATCCTCAAAATCAAGAACAATTTGTTTTGGCATAATGGCCAGGTCTACATGATGAAAAATCTCCCAGAGGGAAGGCTATCAAAGGATCATCTTTCAGGATCAAGATTCATTTCTAGATTGGTAAACTTTCCTTACAAAAGCGATGCCGAGGTAGATCCCGAAACTTGGGAAAGGCTGAGAAGGTATAGGGGATTCCAAGTAGGGGAGATGACAGGGTTCGGGATCAATGGCCACAAAGTCAAGCTAGACCCTGAGCTCGAAGATATTGGTGTACCACTATCAGCGGCCTCATACCTGATATACTCTGCCGGCTGATGAATCTCGCGGAATCCCCTTTTTGATGTTGTTGGAGAAGTTCGAATATACATGAGCACCCAAGTGAAGTCAAATAGAGTCGGCGCATTTCCATTTCCGAAATCAGATCCAGATGAGAGAAACGAAGATTTTTCCGAGGTGCAACAGCCTTACAATTTGGAGCAAGCCATTGAAGAAGCAAAGAGGTGCTTGCTCTGCGGCACTCCTGTCTGCATGGATGCGTGCCCAGTGCAAATGGATGTCAGAGGCATGTGCGAATCTGTCGCGAGAGGAGATTTGAAAACAGGTTTCCACAGGATAAGAGAAACCAACGCTCTACTCGGCGTGACCGCGAGGTGTTGCCCGCAACTCCAGGGATTATGCGAAGACGCGTGCGTGATGCAGTGGGAGGGCCAGGCGATTTCAATTGGAATGATCCAAAGGTTTGTTTCTGATTGGGAAAGGGAAGAGTCAAAGCAACCTGATCCGGAAGCTATTCAGGACTCGAGAAAACATGTAGCCATAGTGGGTTCTGGACCTGCAGGGATAGCAGCAGCCGCGCTGCTCAGAAGGTACGGGCATTCAGTGACTATATATGAGGAACTCAGCACAGCTGGAGGAACACCCTGGTATGGGATTCCGGATTATCACTTGCCAAAGGGTGTTCTTGAGTACGAAATACAAAGAGTCAAGGATCAAGGAGTCGAAATCAAGACAGGAGTCAAGGTTGGGAAGGATATTAAACTAACAGATCTCTTGTCCGAGGGAGCAGACGCAGTCCTCATCACGACTGGACCAAAGGACGTGATCAAGCTTGACACACCCGGCGTTGACCTTGAAGGAGTTTTTGGCGGATACAATTTCCTAGAGGATGTATACGTTAATGGTCTTGAATCCTATTTGAAAAATCCAAAGTACGATCTTGGCAGAGAAATTCTGGTAATCGGAGGAGGCGACTCTGCCCTTGACTGTGCGAGGACTGCAAAGCGCCTATCTCAAGGGAACGTCACAATCATCTATCGGCGCACAGAGAAAGAATTGCCTTCCGATCCAATCATGGTGGAAGAAGCCAAGGAGGAAGGAGTAGAGTTCAAGTTTCTGACGAATCCAAAATCCTTCAACGCGGACAAAGATGACGGCAAGAAGCTTGTCTCTGTGACAATGGACACGATGGAGCTCGGAGAACCCGATCAGACTGGGAGAAGAAAACCAGAGCCGGTGCCGGGAAAGGAGTTTGAAATCAAGTGCTCGTCTGTCCTCTTGGCTGTAGGACGCGGGCCAAATTCGTTCATCCAAGAGGAATCGGGACTCAAGACCGGCAAGAAAAATTCAATTGCGGTTGACGAACATTTCAGAACATCGATGGAATCCGTATTCGCCGCTGGCGACGTGACTACCGGGGAGACGCTGGTTGTGAAAGCGATGGGTTCGGGGAGAAATGGGGCTCAACACGTGCACGAGTATTTGGCCGGTATCGACGACAGCAAGCATATCTCGCTTTACGAGCAGTATTATGTACAGAGATCTTTTGAAGCAATGATGGCCGGCAAGGAGGAAAAGAAAGGCATCGTTCCGCCACCTTAAGAAGAAACAGACATGTTTTCCGTCACCTCTGAGGCAAAGACGATTAATTGCTACACAAAGCGTGACAGGCCACTTTTTTCCAGCGGCGGATTTTCGAATCAGCCGAATTGGAATTGAACATACGAGAATCCCGCAAAATGATCTTGCTGATCGACTATATTGCGTACCCTTTCTGTATCAGCAATTCCCTGAACTCTTTTGATTCAGTGATAAACGGATCCAGCGAAGCTAAAATGATGGCAAAGACAAACTCAGTTGCCTCGTGATTTCTGTAGCATATGGGGCAGATTCTAACTTCTTCCGAGACGGGAACATACGGCTTCAATCTGGAGTTTGTCCCGAATTCTCCGAATAAATCTGAGAAGAATTCCAAGATCGGCACCTTGAGCTTTTCGCCCAGCGCCTTTGCTATGCCTTCATACGTAATGATGCTCATGAAGTCACTGTCAATTCTGTACTTGCCCCACGTCGTCCTTTCGCATACGTATCTGCGTTTCCTCTCTTTCGGAATCTTCTTCTTTTCCCGGGGCAGAACGGAAATGAACTCTAGTCTCAAAAGTTCCTTGAGTGTCGTGTAGACAAGCGTCGAGGGCAACCTTAAGCTAGCCACAATTTCATCTGCGACAATTCCTTGCGCACCAACAGCCTTCACTGCTTTGAGAATGTTCCACGTACTCTCTCGGGATAGAATGTCTGCCTCGAGATGAGACCTGACGGGTATGTGAGTCAGATAGGTCTTTGGGTTTCTAGTTGACTGCAATTCGCCAATATCTCCGAAATTACAGGAATTTCGGGTTTTCGGAACATAATCCGTATATCGAATCATATACAGATGAACATATTGTTAGTGAAAATGACAGAGAAGAACAGGAAGCCTCGAATATTTAATAACAACGATCAATTTCTGCTAATGCAATGTCCGGGACTGGAAGAAGAAGAGGGAAAGAACCAGATCTCCATGATTGCGAGCAGGAAAAAGTCGCCTGGCTCATTGCCGTCGCGAGAGGTCTCTCTTATTCAAAAATGCCCTTACTGTCTAGAAGAGCATGATGCCGCGCAAATTTCGCGGCACATTGATGAACGACACCTGTTCAGATATTTCAATAGAATAGTTTCCATCAATGCAAGCAAAAATCCCAACTACAAGATTTCGAAAATGATGCTCTAATGCAAATTTGCCGTAATCGCCAAACACTCTGATCTTACACATTAACTTAGTTGCTAGCCGCATACTACAGCAAGTGTAGTGTATTCAAAAACTGCCGATTTTACGTTGATTGTACTGAAGCTGTACCAAATAGTCAAGCAAAATATGATTTGCTACATCGAATTTATTATTCACAGTTCAGAAACTGTGGAAGCAGAGCTTATGCTGCATGCAGCGAGTTGGAGAAATAATGACTTCTGAAGCAGTAAAGGTTCCGAGGACAACGGAGTACAATGGATACCGCAAGGAATTGCTGATGAGAAGGTAAGAACAGTTTCAGTCGTCTACAACAAAGGACAAATCTGTGGAATTCGTTACAGATAGAAAGATAACAACTGAAA
>JBOGRL010000352.1:0-3438 GCA_050749505.1 Nitrososphaerales archaeon | reverse complement strand
GACATGCAGGCTCCAATCATTGAAACGTCGAGACGCACTCCTTTGCCGGATCTTCCAACGGATATCACCCCGCAAGAACTCCGTACGCCGCAAACAAGCCGGTAAGCAGGTCGCCAAATTGCGGTCTACAATTCAGGCTTGTCCGAATCGGTAATCAGGCACATGAAGCCGCTTATCCCCTGCGCCACCGTGTCGTACCCGGGTCTTGCTACTCCAGCGCCAAAGCATGACGCAGAACAGTACGCGATCTTCGGATTGAATTTGGCAATCTCGTCAAAAACCCAGACCAAGACTCTCCATCGTGCCCGGCCTCAGGTTTTCCTATCGTATCCGACTTGGCTGCTTGAAGAGGATCTGACATCCGTCAGGGCTGGAAAAGTCTAACTCCAGGCTTTTCTTATTTCTATTGTGAGAAGTGAATGAGGGGTTCATGTTGCCGAGGCTTTTTTCCCCTCGTCGCCAAGGATCTCCAGTCCAGTCACACGGCGCTCAATCTTTATCATTTCGGCCATTAGATCAGCCAGGAGCATCGTCGCAAAGGCCCTGAGGCAAATCCTCCGACTTAGCACGCGCAGACCGGATAGTATTATTGGGTCCTCTCAGCTGAACTTTCAGGGTGTCTATTCCTCGAGGGGCGTTTGCTAAACAGAAACGGAAGCTCCCGGCGTTGGCAAAACAATAATCTTATCTGACAAGCTGAGAAGGGGCTTCCTGCTTCGTCTCCAAAGACGCATTCTTGATGATCCCGTCCAGTATTGACTTTGGCGTTATCGGAGCGTTGAACAGCCTCACCCCCGTTGCGTTGTGAATTGCGTTTGCTACGGCTGCGCCAACAGCGACCATGCCAACCTCGCCGACACCCTTTGCTCCAAAGGGACCGTCAATCTGGTTAGACTCCATTATTATCGCCTCGAACTCTGGTGAATCTAGAGTAGTGAGTAATCTATAGTCAAGGAACCCAGAATTCAGCAATATGCCGTCTTCAAAATTCATCTCTTCTGAAACAGACAGCCCCAGTCCCATGAGTGCAGCACCATTCAGCTGGGATTCTACTGCCGATCTATTTATGGCCCGTCCGGCATCAGCCACAGTTATGACCTTGAGTACTCGAAGCTCGCCGGTTCTCACATTTACCGCTACTTCCGCCGTTTGCGCAATCGGTGTGTAGAAAGCGCATATTCTGACTTCCTGCCCCGGTTGTAGATCAACGGGCTGCGACGTTGCGGGGTCCATCTTTGAAGTTCTGACCATCCAAGTTCCCTTACCGATGAACTCTCCTTCTTCTCCGACCATCATGGGGACGCTAGACATTCTTGCTGAGAATAGTTCGCGATAAACGAGTGATTTACCGCTCTCGCGGTCGATGACCTTTCCGTCGGATATCTGGAGATTATCAACTGGACATTCCAATTTTGCGGCAGCCGCTCTGAACATCTGCTTTTTCAGGTCTTTGCATGCCAGTCTCAAGGCATTCCCCTGATTGAATGTACCTCGGCTAGAAATGTTGCCATCATCGTATGGAGTGTATGCCGTGTCGGGGAAAGTAACCCGCACCATGTCCATAGGCACTTGAAGTTCCTCGGCGGCGACTTCAGCCATCGCCGTCCTGATACCTTGTCCAGAATCAACTGTAGTGACTATAACATTCAATGACCCATCCGAATAGAGTTTAACAGAGGCGACTGAAGTCGTGGGCGCTTGGCTGTATTTACTCCCGACCGCTATGCCCTTTGCGATGCGCCAATCGCCAACTTTTCTTGGTGGCTCTTTCTTCCACTTGATCGCCTCGGCAGCTTTTGCAAGGCATTCCTTTATCGGAAGATTGTGAACCCGCTCCCCAAGCCCAGAAATGTCTCCATCCTGTAGCAGGTTTCGATGCCTCAATTCGACCGGGTCTATGCCCAATTTGTACGCGATAATGTCCATCTGCTGCTCTATCGCCCAGAGAACCTGCGCAGTACCAAAACCTCTGAACGCACCCGCGGGGGGGAGGTTTGTGTATGCCCTGTAAGTGTCAACTGAAAGATTTGCTACCTTGTAGGAATCGGTGATGCAAAAGGCGCAGTTCCTCGCGACAGCGTTACCGCTTCCGCCAGAGTATGCACCGCCATTGAGATAGCATTTTACCGATCTGGATATTATAGTTCCGTCCTTCTTGATTCCATCCTTGACATACACAACGAAAGGATGCCTGACTACGGTCAGAAACTCTTCCTTTCTCGTAAGTACTATCTTCACTGGACAGGAGGTTCTTATCGAAAGCGCAGAACAGATCGGTTCAAGCTCCATATTGTTCTTGGCGCCATAGCTTCCTCCGACCATAGACTGGATGACCCTCACTTTGGACTGTGGGATTTGCAGAGTCTCGGAGACCTGCTGAACGATCCTGTATGGGATCGCGCAACCCGTCCAAATTGTAACTCCGCCGTCAGGAGTAACTTGCGCCACCGACGAGTGTGGTTCAAGCGGGCAGTGCTGCCCAAAACTGGTGGAAAATTTGTTTTCCACTATGAGATCTGCTTCATCAAATCCGGCCTGTACATTTCCACGCTTTACGGAAAAATGATTAGTGATGTTTGGAATGCCCTTTAGAATCCTAGCTGTGTAGACGAGCGCAGCTGACTTGGCAGAGTAGCTCTCGAAATCGGGGTGCACGATTATTTTTGTAGTCGGCTTTAGGGCTTCCTCCGCATCATAGATCGCAGGTAAATCTTCATACGTGACCTTTATAGCTCTAATTGCTTCCTCGGCCGTGTCAATGTCAGTTGCGGCAACTGCTGCAACGGGCTCGCCAACAAAACGGACCACACCTCTAGCCAAAATGTACCGCTCACGAATCGCACTTCCATAGCGCACGTCAGGGAGATCTTTGCTCGTGATGATTGCCTTGACGCCGGGAATCTTCTCGGCTTCAGAGGTGTCAATGCTTAATATTTTCGCGTGCGGATGCGAACT
The DNA here is from genome assembly GCA_050749505.1 of Nitrososphaerales archaeon. Taxonomy (GTDB): domain Archaea; phylum Thermoproteota; class Nitrososphaeria; order Nitrososphaerales; family CADDZS01; genus DATLTL01. Next base: position 483 of record JBOGRL010000352.1, on the reverse strand, counting down.
GCGAAGTACCTTCCCGTGCAACAATTTCGCCATAGTGATATCTGAGGGATATTGAGCCTTTCCAGACATTATCAGCGGCGCTTCCATCAATATATGCGGCTTGCCGACTTGTCTGAATTCGACGCTTTGCTCCAGTTCAGATTGTAGAGTCAAGCCAGAAACACTTGATCAATCACGCTGCTGCGGTATATAAGTGTCAAATCTTCCAAATACCATCACCATATTTCCTTCACGAGCTGACAATGACTCTTATAAATCGGAACTGAGCTAGCATCTTGTAGAGAACGCAGTTGCAGCTTGAAACTATCGAGTTTACACTTAACGGTAAACTCGTGCAAGTCCTCGTAAAGTCTAACGAGATGCTTAGTGATGTTCTAAGAGAAAAGCTTGGCCTTACGGCCACCAAGGTTGCCTGTGGCGAGGGAACGTGCGGTTCTTGTACGGTGATACTTCAAGGTGAGCCAGTGTATTCTTGCCTTATGC
>JBOGRL010000351.1:0-6098 GCA_050749505.1 Nitrososphaerales archaeon | reverse complement strand
GAACAGGGAAGGTAAGCACACTGTTTCTTTTCAAAAGAAGACTGTTTGGTTCGGCAGAAGGTTTGCCACGCAAGAGTGTTCAAATTGTCCCGTATAATTCTCATGTAGTATCATAGATCCATTTTTGCAATGGCAGTGCCCTAAAAATGGAAGATGTGCTATCAGACAAGTCGGAATCGATCAAGCGTTAATTAGCAAGCATTTGCAGATCACGTAATTGTAACTCCAAATGCAATCATCAACCAGAGGGTACGAGAAACAGCAATCACTGCTCAAGAGACGATCCCGTTTCGAAACAAAGTACGATATCCTCAAAGCAATCAAGCAGGAAGGAGAAGCGCGCCCCACTCATTTCATGTACAAGGCAAACGTGTCTTGGACAGTTATGCAGAACTTCCTATAAGAACTTGAGCCCAAGATGTTGATTTTGGAGATACCGCAGCAATCCGGACATAAGAGATGCACTCTCACAGAGAAGGGATTAGAGTGCCTCGGAACGATGATGTCAGCGAAAGCTCTTCTGGGTGTGAATGAAGACGATGAATGACCTAACCTAGATGTGCTGTTGCTTTTCGGCATTAGATAATTTGCCTAGATCGGCGACAAGACCGAAATGATCACTCGCCCACACGCCGCCGTTCATCGGTCCATCAAAGACTCGTTCGCAAGATGCAACGTCCAAAGCATTGCCTCCATGTGCCCCGAATCGGATAAAGATATAATCAATCCGTCTGAACGGCCAATCCCGGAAGGGCCGCATCCCTTTAACCAGCTGCTTGCTAACCATTGGATTGCTCGGAGTAAACGTGAAACCAGTAGAATCTCCTTCTTGTTGTTGGTGATGAGTGCTCTCCCATGCGTCTCGATAGCAGACACTCAATCCAGAAAGAGATTGCCTACCAGTCCAAAATCTGATGCTAGTCGAGCTTGGGTCTGCATCTAAATCTCCTACGAGCACGACTTGCTGAGCGGTCTCTCCAATGTCCTCTTCAATAAATCGTGCTGTTGCTACAGCTTGCAACTCTCGTTCGTACTCGAAGTTAAGCTGCCAATGTGGAAAGTGATTAACAAATAATAGAGTACCAAAGGGAGCGGGTGCATCAATCCGAGCAAGCAGGGTTGCAGCAGGGAATCCGACCGTTCGGGGAGTTACATCCATTTCAACCGGAGGACACGTAAAATCCTTGGAAGCTTGTAACCGCTGATGCCGTCGTGGTAATCTATACTAACGAAGCGGTATCTCCATTTCAACCTCATCGACTTCTTTTATAGGCCAACGGCTTCCGATTGATATTCCCATGCCATTGGAGTCTCGCTTTTTTGAATAAGCCAAATTGTATTCTGAGCCAAGCAGATCTCTAGTTTGGTCGTATTCGTTTGTCTTGATAGATTCTGCAAAAGCTACAAGGTCAGGATCTAGTTTGCGAATACCAGCTATCAACGCAGAGCGCCAGTCCTCCCACTTCCCGCATAACTGCCAAATGTTTTGAGTATAGACGCGCATGACATCTCGCGGCTTTTTTGAAGGCTCCTGAGTAGCCATATCTCTCACCTATTTCAGGAGATGATTCTGACTCGTTAAAATAAGAAGCTTGAGTCTAACCTGCTCGAAAATAAACTTGAGAACTGAAAAATGAACGATTATTGCAATGGCTTACTGCTCCTTGATTCAAGCAACAGTGAAAGCTCCTAGACTCGCTTTCTAGCAGAAAAAGAAGAGAAAATTTCTTTGCGCAAGCTATTCTTTCCTTGCATAGAAAGCTCATTTTCCACGCTCAGCGCGGCTCATGAACTCATGTCGGCCATGTTGGTTTGTTAACCTCAAAGACTCCATTCAAGCAGCAAGTATCTCTAGGAATTTCGAATCGGCAGAATTTTTCTGAGTGTCATCCTTAGTGCTTGATTCTAAGGAAGAAGGAATTAACTCGCTTCCCAAATTCTGTTTTCGTTTCTCAGCTCGCCATTTCCGCATGAATTCCTTGAAGTATTTATTTCTCCTATCTCGGTACTTGAATGGCATTGTCATTTGTCATCATAGCTATCGTTTTCTTTTTCGTTTAAGCTTGTTGGAATTACTGCCAATTGGGAGGGATCAGGTTAGTCATCTCCTATGACCCTTATCTCCAGGGATTTTCAATCTTAAAGGTACGGATCTCGAAACTGATTTTTAATTAATCAGTGGGCTCTGAAAAAAATAGTAGATTTCCAAATGGGTCATACAGTGCAAACTCCTTGACGCCGTACGGCTGTTTATTCACTGAATAACGCCGTCCATTGCATGGATCAACTGGAATCTTCGAACTGATTTCTTTGTAGATCGTTTCGATGCCGCTAACTGTCATGTAACAAATAGAGCTTCCACGTACCTGGTCTACGTCTTCATTCATCTGAATTTCGACAGCATCTCGACCTAAAATCATGAAGCCTTCATCTCGATAATTGACTCGAAAACCCAATTTCGTGTAGTGTTCAACCGCTTTGTCGAAGTCTTTGACTACAAAGCGAGGTGTCATACTTCGAAATTCTGGTTTCCCGGTTACGTTTGTTTTTGATTCTTGCATCTAAGATACCTTTGGCTCTTTTGTAACCAGGAATTTTTCACTTTCGCTAAAACACTTGGCAAAAACCTTTTGATTCCATTTGGGGTAAACTCCACCGGGCCGGTCCTGAAGTCCAATTTTCCTCTACCTCCATTCACCAATCATGAAAGGAATCTCCTTAAAATGACTTATTCGCTTGAGATTTGCACTAGATATCATATGCGCAAGTGAGAATTGTGTACCTTATTAAGAATGAATTGGTCTTTGATCCTTTCGACACGGTAATGGTCAACTGAGACATAATCGAAAAGATTCCAATCTACAAATTCCCACAGGAGCGAGGCGTAGGTTATCTTTCCATGAAAGACTTGTCTCACCGAAGTGGCGGCTCTTTTCAAGTACTTGTCGAGCAATTTACTGCGTTCTGCTTCCCTTAGACGGGAATTTATCTCAGAAAAGTTCACTTTTCCTGTCTGATTCTCTTGCTTGTATTTCGCCATAAGTTTAGCCATTCGCTCCATCACGTTTCTGCCTTCCACTATGCCATGCATGAAAAGCGTGAGTTCGCCTCCAACGACTAGCACAAGGCTTTCGGGATATTCCCGCAGCAGTTTTTCTGCTGATTCAGCGACTCCTTCGATGTATGCCAGTGTTTGATCTTGTTTCTTATTCCACATCGTCGGAGTTAGCCATACTTCAAGCCCTTGCTTTAGAGCAATTTCTGTGGCAACCATGAGTCTATTGGTGTTGTCTACTTCCATTTTGTCAAGATTTCTTCCCTGCGGAACGTGGCCCTTGCAAGCATGAACAAGATCACGTCAGCTGCAACCAGAGCGGCGCAGATAAAGAGAAGGTTGTTCGTGACTCCGAGATCAATCAAGTTGATCTCACCTGCGACGTAGATTCCAGCAAGCGGAATCACTGCAAAAGCTCCAAATTGTTGTGAAATACGGACGTCGCTCACCTTGGATGAAATGATAACATTCCATTGTACACTTAACAGAGCCGCGAGAGGTACCATGATGAATAATACTATGAGAGCATTCCAGTTGGGGAAAAAATAATACCCCAGTCTGCTGCGCGTCACATAGTCCATGAGAGTCATGAATACTGCTGATCCTACGAGTATGCCAACTACTGGCGGAATAAATGCTGCAATCCCTTTGCCGAGCAAGATTTCGCTATCAGTAGTAGGAGTGGCTAATAGCGGCTCTAAGCTCTTTTCGACTTTCTCGCCCACCAAGCTATAGGAAGCAATGGCGGTTGGAAGATAACCAGCGAGTACGAGGTAGAAGAAGCTAAACGCAGGGAGGAGTATCGCCAGTTCTGCGGGGGCCATTCTGGTTCCACCGCCACCATTCCTGTGCTCGGCATACCAGACCACTGCTGAAAGAAGGAAAGCTACAAGGAACGGGACGACAGCTATCGAGTAGATGATGTTCTTCTTTTTTCTGAATACTGCAAAGTCTTTGGAGGCGATTATCCATGATTTCGAGAACCTCATTTTATTTCTTGTTCTCCTCTCTTACTAGTTTCAGATAGGCGTCCTCAAGAGTCGATCCAACAACATTAATTGATTGGATGCGCCCCCCGGCACGAAATATCGCGTCAGAGATGGTCATGTTTTCTTTTTCTGGGTTTGTTACGTCTATGGTCAGCCGGCTGCCGTCAACTGAGATATTTCCGAGTGGCAGCTTCTTCAAAGCGGTTAGAATCGCTTCGCTTACTTGCTCCAATTGGATCACAGTTTTTCTTCCACTCACTGAGCTCTCTAATTCTTGTGGAGTACCAATTGCCATGAGTCGTGTATTGAGTATAGCGATCCTGTCACAGATTCTTTGCGCCTCATCCAAGTTGTGCGTGTTTAGAAAGATTGTCCTTTTTTCCTTCTTCAAATCAAGTATGAATTCTCTGACTGTTTTGGATGATTCAGGATCCAAGTTAGCTGTCGGCTCGTCCATGAACAGGATTTTCGGATCATGAATTAGGGCCCTTGCGATGGCTAGCTTCTGCTTCATTCCTTTGGAAAAGGAGCCCGCTGATTCATCCCTTTTCTCCCAGAGACCCAGCATGGTGAGAAAACGTTGGATATTTTCCTTCCTCTGTTTTTCACTACAGTCGTAGAGTCTTCCGTAATAGTCGAGATTCTTGTAGGCACTGAGCTCCTCATAAAGCCCCACATTGTCAGGTACAAGTCCGATAATCTTTCTTATCTTTAGAGAATCAGTTTCATTGTTGCCTACTTCGTATCCTGCTATCCTCGCCGCACCACTAGTCTTTGATATCAAACAGCAGAGCATTCTGACCGTCGTTGTCTTGCCCGCGCCGTTTGGTCCAAGAAAACCAAAAACCTCTCCTTCGTCCACGTGCAAAGTAACAGAATCAACAGCCGTCAGGTTACCAAACTTTTTCGTCAGATTCTCTGTATCAATCAATGCAGGTCTACCGATCTATAGATCTTTTTTCTTTCTCTCGTCAGTCTTTCATCATCATGCGCCGAAATTTCTAGTTAAAATCCTTCCTCTCGAACAGAAGTACTCCTAGAATCGTTGTGACTGCAAAGTATGCGAGCATTATCGCAAGACCTTCAGGGATGGTTGCATTATACGAAGATGACCCAGCTATCACGACCTCGTGAGGAGGATAGCCCGAAGAAGAGAGAACATTTGCGATTATCCCGGCACCGTAAGTTAGAACATACCAGGGTTCGGAATTCGACAAAGCGGTTATCAGCGGTGTGATGTAGTTAAACCCAAACAATAGCAAAATGGCGGTTACGAGAATCGAGTAGGAATTGTTCTTGAACACGGAGCTAATGAAGAATGAAACTCCCAAGATAGGGAAGATGTAGAAGAGAGCGAGTACGAATGATTCACCGAACTGATAAGGAATGTTAGATCCGAAGTAGATTGCGCCGTCAGCTATCGTGATTGCTGCGTAGACACCAATTGCGATTGCGGACGCTAAGAATGATGCTATCCATTTGCCGATAAAGATTGAAGATCTCCTTACTGGATTTGGTAGAAGATAATACCCTGTCTTGTTCTGAAATTCGGTTGAGATTGCGTCAGCTCCAAAGAAAATACCAGTGAGTATCACGCACAGATTTACTATGTCCCCCCACCATACTGAATAGAACGCCATTGGTGACGAAAGATACGTAGATGGTTTGTAGACGTACGTCACTGCCATGATTGCTATTCCGATTGTCACTACAATAGCAAGTAAAATGTAGAATCGCGTTGAACGAAGATAGTTCTGGAATTCAAATTCGGCTTGCACACCGCATTGGGCAAGAGTGGATGGAACCTTGTTGTTTGCTCGTTCGAAAGGTTGTTGAGCTTCAGGATTCGCAGCCAATCTATACACATCCTTCTCAAACAGTTTCTTTGATCAGGTTGAGATAGACATCTTCCAGAGCCGATGAAGAGCTCTTGAAACTATTGACTCCAATCTTCAGAGCACCCAATTCTGAGAAAATTTCTGCCTGATTTACCGCATTTCCGACAAGCTTCAACCTGAGATTTCGGTCGTCTAACATCTCAGCGCTCGTGATTC
>JBOGRL010000350.1:0-2821 GCA_050749505.1 Nitrososphaerales archaeon | reverse complement strand
CGTCCCTACATATGAAGAAAGATACTCTCAAAGAATTTCCTCATACCTCAAGGCGCCTCCCGGAAAACAAATCTTCAAGAGAGAGGACGACGGTAAGTCGCTAGTAGATTTCAGCGAGCTGACATCAGAATTGAATTACGAAACAATTGCCAAATAAATGACCGATTGAAACAAGTAAAACTGGGATTTTGGTGATTATTTGGAAATGATCAAGACAGAGAAATCGATCTATGACAAGCCGGAGAAATCTGACGGCGAGCGAATCTTGGTAATGCGGTACTGGCCGAGGGGAATATCCAAGGACAAGATAGATCTCTGGATGAAAGAACTCGGGACAGACAAAGATTTGATAAAAAAGTGGAAGTCCGGGAAAATCACTTGGAACGAATTCAAAAAATGGTACAAAAAGGAATTAGGGGGTAAACAAGATCTCCTGACGGATTTGGCAAATCGCTCCAAGAGAGGCGATATTACTCTTCTCTGCACGGACAAGGATGCGGAGCACTGTCACAGAACTATACTCGGTGAAGAAATAGAGAAAATCGTAGGCCAGTAAAACGCAATGCGTTGAGTAATCTGGCCTAGATTAGAGAAAGCTAAACTATTCCAAAGCCTGACATTAGACAATGACACCTACGCGCACAAAACTCATAGAAGTTCCAATCAATTCTTATTAGAGAGAAACGCCCAAAATGTAGTCCAACAACCATGAGGAGCGTCTACGTCCTAAGCGCCGGCATTTCGAAATACGGCAAATCCCCTCTCTCTGCAAGGGAGCTCGCCATCGAGGCCTCGAAAAAGGCGATAGTCGATGCGGAAATTTCTCCCGTTGATATCCAAGCAGGTTTTATTGCAAACGCGTTTTCGCTGGCTGAGAAACAGGGGCACTTGGGTCCAATCATAATGTCAGGCCTTGGAATTCCAGACGCGCCAGCCTCAACAATCGAGTCTGCTTGCGCTAGCGGCGCTTCCGCGATACGCGAAGCCTGGGTGAATATCGGTGCAGGGCTATACGATTGTATGTTGGGTACCGGCGTCGAGAAGGTGAGCCAACTAGATACGATAACCGCAACCACGTATTTCTCATTCGGTTCTGATTATATCTTCGAGGGGGCGTGCGGCGCTTCGTTTCCAGGACTATATGGCGCTTTGGCTAGAGCACACATGACAAAGTTTGGCACGACTGAGGATCAGCTTGCAAGCGTGGCAGTGAAAAACCATGAGAACGCGCTCAGTAATCCCAGTGCACACTTTCACAAGAAGATTACAATTGATGATGTGCTTCGCTCGCCGGTAGTGGCGAGCCCACTAAAGCTGTTCGATGCATGTCCTTTTTCTGACGGTGCAGCCGCAGCAATTCTTTGCAGTGGAGAGTTTCTAAGAAAAACCAAAGGCAAGATTTCTGATTCAATAATTTTGAGGGGTTCGGGCCGCGCCGGCGGGACTGGGGCGCTCCATCAGAGAGAAGATTTGACTTCGCTCAACTCTGCGGTCCTCGCCGGCAGAGAAGCTTTCAAACGCGCAAACCTGACTCAGAAAGATATTGACTTTGCCGAGGTCCATGATTGCTTCACGGTTGCTGAGCTTGTGGCGGAAGAAGACCTTGCACTCATTCCTCGGGGACAGGCGGCAAAGCTGACTCAAGAAGGTTATACGAAGATAAACGGCGAGTTGCCTGTCAATCCCTCAGGTGGTCTCAAAGCTAAAGGCCATCCTGTCGGCGCCACGGGGGTCGGGCAGGTCGTTGAAGTGTACGAACAGTTGCATGGAAAAGCAGGTGGTCGTCAGGTGAAAGATGCAAGGGTAGGTTTGACCCACAACATAGGTGCCACGGGCGGAAGTTGCGCAGTTCACATTTTCGAACTGGCCTAAAAAAGCGTCGACCAACTAATGGCCGAGTTATCTCAATCCAAAGAAAACCAAGCTCTAACCGTGAGGGGATTCCAGCAAGGAATCAGAGAAGGGAAAATTGAGGGATACACGTGTTCAAACTGCGGCCACAAGCAAATAGATATCATTGATTTCTGCCCGCATTGTCACAGTCCCGATCTTGAGAAAGTGATTTTTTCAAACAAGGGTACTGTCGTGACATACTCAATTCAATTTGTTGCACCCGAGCAGTTCATGAACGAGGTTCCTTACGCTTGGGCGATAATTCAGCTTGACGATGGCCCTAGGATTACGGGCTGGATTCCATTCATTTCAAAGGCTGCAGACCTCTTGATCGGTCAACGTGTTGCATTCAAAAAGTCGTACCTTCCCGGCATCGTGTTCGAAAAAATTCTGTGAGTCCCCGCGGATATTTTCGTTGACTGATCTCTTTCTCTAGAAACTCTTTTTGATTTGATTGTGCACCGTTGGTAAGCGGTAACAGTGCGCCAACCAATTGAAGATTGCCTACCCGACACCTTGGACTCTCTTCAATACTTTTAGCGCGGTCAGAGTAATCCACTTGCTCGGTTTGCCAGGATCTTCCAATGCAAAACGGTTCACTTTCTTTCGCAAACTATATCCGGCACCTGCAGCAAGGTCGGGGTGAACTTTTTCGAGTAGCCATTTGCCATCATTTCGGCGCTTGTCATTCAGAATTTTGAGGGCAGGTATTAAGCGCCTGTCGCTAGCGTAGCCGAGCCGGGTGATTATATCCAGGCCCAGAAGGATGTCATAGTAATAATGGTTTGGATAGTGGAACCGTGCTCTGTTACCTTAGGCCAGCCGCCAGACTTTGTTGCGCCATTTCTGTGAACTCGATGAATTCTGGTTGCTGATGTAAAAGGAAGACATTGATCCAGTTTTTCACATGCTTCAATCTGCATTTCAC
>JBOGRL010000349.1:0-5553 GCA_050749505.1 Nitrososphaerales archaeon | reverse complement strand
AATTCCAGACGATCACGCATCCGGAGGCTAGAAGCAACCACCATTTTTGTCGCAATAGGTGCCGACCCAGAATTTTACGTCGAGGAATGTTTGAATTCAATAGAAGTAACACAATTGCCACCAAAGCAACTCCCAGAGGCAGGATGAAACCCAGATAACTGAAGCCAGGAATTAGGTTCCCAGAGGGTGGGATGAACTGGTTTGACACAACTTTCAATCCAGGATGGTTATCAATCGCAACTGACACTAGAATTAGATAAATCAGCAGATAGAATGCAAAGAAGATCACGACAAGGGAAACTCGCTCTATCCGCGCGTCGGGACCGGCAATTGCTTTACGCAATATTTGCAAGAAGACGTGAAACTTGCTTGCCCTTGATTATATCGGTTCGGTCGGAAATCTCCTAATCAGAAATAGGAAACCAAAACATATGGCGTTCCTGTACGTGCTTTTTATTAAGAAGTAATCAACTTCAGAACCGCGCCTGCATCCACTTGTTTGCTGTACGTCGCGATGAACTTTCCATTCAATTCTACGCTGACCGCGAGGTTCAAAATCTCGGGCGACACGTTGACTGTTGCCGTGCCGTTTGACAAAGCAGGAGCATTGCCGATCGCACTAAACCCGCCGGTTCCGTTTACCACGACAGCTGAACCAGCAGGAAGTCCATTGACCACGACGCTTGAACTGGATGATGCGGTCACGTTGCTAAAAGTCGCGCTGTCAGTCTCGTTGTTTATTGAAGTACGCATGGAGAGTTCTAGCTGAGAACCGGTGCCCATCAGGCTTGTCGGCATTGTGGAATTGGAATATAAAAGAACGTTGTCAACATAAAAGTCAATGAACGTCTTCTTGTCGGTGGCAATTGTGAGCTTGTGGACAGGCGTGTAAGTGGGATTATATTTCGTAGCCAGCGTTTTGAAGACGCTGTCTCCACCTCCCGAGGTAAACGCTGTCATCTGCAGCCCGTTTGTGTTGCAGGGGGTGTTGCATATCTCTGCAAAGCTCACGACAACCCAGCTTCCCCCTGAAATTAGAGCGAATGCAGCAGAATCATAGGGTAAGAGTTCGTACGTGCATCCTGGGCCGCCGGCGCTGGATACATCCTGCTGACAGTTCTGGTAGTAAGAATGGTTGGGGATACTCGCTTCAATTGAAAACACCGTTGCGTTGCTCGGAACCCCTCCAAGATCGCCGTAGACGCTGATGTCATTGAACGATTCGCCGGCCCTTGCCTCCTGTAGCGGCCCGCAGTTGGTTAGGTTGCTGGAATCGGCGCAGGTCTGTATGTTGATTGTGAGGCCCGTGGAGTTGGCTGATGCCCACGCGTTGCCTGGATTTTTATCGGCACCCAACACCCACAGGTTCCCGTTATCGCTGTAATTGATATCGTCACTTGCGCTCCCCCCACAGCAGAGACCGTCAGCTGGCAGAAAAGTCGTACTCATCGGTGTTTTGAGAGTGGAATTCACTGCCAAGTTTGGGTTAGCTTGGATCAGTTGTAAAGAATAGGTCTTGGGTCTGGTCGATGTTGATGATGTCGAAGAAGATGTAGTAGATGATGTACTACTAGTTGTCGAGGTCATCGACGAAGACGTCGTTGTAGTTGTCCTGGTCGGCAGAACTGAACTGCTGACGGTGGTAGTACTAGATGTAGTTGACGATTGTTGCGGCGTAGTAGTAGACGTAGATGTGGGAACGCCCGGCCTCAAAACCAAGGCTGATGTCGCAAAAGCAGTCAACAAAATTATGATTACTACAACAATTATTCCGGTGGTTCTTGCAATGGCCGCTGATTCTATTTTTTCTCTTTGCACCTTTTTGCTCCAGCCGGAGAAAAGAGGGGTCGGCCGCGCCTACTTAACACTGAATGAAAAATTGTAGGTGAAATTTGATCAGAGAAATTATCTTTCATTCGTGACTGATTAACGGAAAAGTAGTTCAAACTCGAGTGCAAAGACACGCGATGTAGAATTTTCTTCCCTTCACTGCGAGAACTCCTTTGAGATTGACGCTTTTGCCGCGTAGTAGCCGCACATCCCATGAACTCCGCCTCCGGGTGGCGTGGAAGAGGAGCAGAGGTAGATGCCCTTTAGCGGCGTTCTATATGGGCAGATGCTCAGTGTCGGACGAGAGATTGTCTGCCAGATATTTTGCACTCCTCCGTTAATGTCTCCTCCCACGTAATTGGCGTTGTATTGTTCCAGTTCATCTGGTTTGAAAGAGTGGACAGCAAGAATTGTCTTCCGAAACCCGGGCGCGAATCGCTCGATCTGGTTTTCGATTCTATTTCGCATGTCAACGGGTGATCCGCTTGGCACATGGCAATACGCCCACGCTGTTTGCTTTGCGTCTGGCGCCCTTGACCGGTCAAACAAACTTTGCTGGGCAACTATGACAAAGGGGCGTACAGGCTCGATTCCTTCCCAGACCGATTGCTCGGAGAGGACAATGTCTTTGAGATCTCCGCAGACGTGAACAGTACCGGCGCTTCTGCATTCTTCCGATTTCCATGGGATCGGTTCGCTGAGCGCATAATCGAGCTTGAATACACCGGGACCGTAACTGAAGGATTGGAGAGACTTTGCGTACCATTTCGGAAAAGCGGTGCCCCCAAAAATTCTCAGGATTTGCCTTGGAGTTAGGTCGAATAGCGTGGCCCTTGCTCTCGGTAGATTGCGAGATGACTTTACCTGAAATCCCGTTATGATTTCCCCGCCAAGCGAGCGGAAGTGACTTGCCAGGGCGTCAGCGATGCGTTGCGACCCGCCTTGAGGAAATGGCCAACCGACAGCATGCGCCAAGATCAACATCACAATCGCAAATCCATTCGTCAATGGTTCGGTTAGACGGAGCATGCTATGCGCTGCCAGGCCGCCAAGGAGGGCGTGGATATCCCTGCCCTTGAAGGTACTCGACGCAAATGAATAGACCGGTACTGCAGCTCTTGCAAGAAAAGAGAGCAATTCGAGCGGACGCTTTGGTATCCTAGGCAACGGACCAAGAAAGTTGTATAGCATTTCCCTCGAGTATCTTACATGTTCGGCAAGGAGATCTGAGTAGCGTTCTTTGTCTCGAGCATTCTCAAGCCCGGCCGCTGTCTTTTCGAGTGATTCGTAGACTACGGCACAGGTGCCATCACCAAGCGGGTTTGCAAGCTGGATATTTGGTTTGATCCAATTTAATCCGTGTTTTGCTAGTGGCAGCGATTGGAAGAAGGGTGAGGCTACGGCAAGGGGATGGACAGCCGAACATACGTCATGGATGAACCCAGGAAGAGTAAGTTCCTTGGAGCGCGTGCCTCCGCCTATCGTTTCCGAGGATTCGTATATGACTGTTGAAACTCCAGCCTGCGCGAGTTTCACACCCGCTGCCAATCCATTCGGTCCGCTTCCAACAACAGCTGCATCTGCCAACTCCTTCCCTTCTCATTATTTTTTCCTGGTTTTGAAAACGAGCCGCTTACCGATAGCCAAACGAATGGAGATAAAAGAATGCCTTAGTCGACGATAATTTCTTTCTTCATCTTAAGAATTCACAGAAGGCGATTTTTCTACAGGTAAACTCATGTTCCATTAAGAACTCTGAATACAGGTTTCTCCATGTTGGATCACTCTCTCCTCGGTATCAGGCCGAAGTCATAAATAGAATTCTAGGGCCGTCAGAAGCATGAGTTCCAAAGATATTTCCTTCTACAGTGAATGAGCAAAGCTCTGGGGCAGGATTTTCGTACCCGACGATCATAAGGAAGGAGAAAGGAGAGCTGCTTGGATTGTACTTTCAGGATTTGCCACCACCTATGAATTTGGCGGAGGAAGGACTGAGAAGATCTGCAAACTGTTTGCCCGGCGGGGCTACGTGGCCATGGGGTTTGATTACAGAGGTTTTGGAAGGAGCGAAGGGAAAGAGAAACGAGCCGTGGATCCGATGAAGCAATGCGAAGACATAGAATCTGCCATTACGTTTTTGCAGAGCAGACCTGAAGTTGACAAACAAAGAATCGGATTGCTGGGCAGGAGTTTTGGAGGAACGACTGCGACGTATGTCGCTGCGATGGACGATAGAGTAGCAGCCACAATAGCCTGGTATTCAATTGGAGACGGTTGCAGGTGGCTCAAAGCTCTCAGAAACCCATACGAATGGGAACTCTTTCTCAAAGAACTGGAGGAAGATAGGTATCAACGCGTCTTGGGGGGAAAAGGTCGAATGGTTGATGCTTTTCACGTATTCAAACAAGGTGGAGTAGACTCGAAAACCAACGAAGAGGATTCAAAACTGGGCCGCATGGGAGGTGAGATCCTGCTTGAGTCAGCTGAGAAGATCATGAGATTCAAGCCAGAGAAATATGTCCACATGATATCGCCGAGGCCTATCTTGTACATCCATGGTGCAATCGACAAGGCAGTCCCGGTCGAGGAAGCCCTGAGCCTGTACGAGAAAACGAAAGAACCCAAGACCCTCCTCCTTTTGCCAACCGATCTGTTCAACAAGACTCATTATGAAGCTTTCAACGATGAAGAGTTTTTCATAGCCATATTCAACAGAGTTTTGGAATGGGCGAACGAAAATCTCCCCAGCCGGCCGATGCCATCATCTGAGGGGCGGTCGTTGCCAAAGCTCTCAGCGGGGTACGAGTCGAGATTGTATAGAGAGGAAAATTGGCTTGAGAGGAACAGTGCCTTGTGACCTCAGGAACTGTTTTAGAAGATAACCCAATCCATGCTGGAATGAAAGGAACACCGAATATTAGAGGGGAAGAACAATCCGCTTCCGAAGCGAAGTCGGGTTCGTCCAGACCTGGCTCGCCGCGGTAACCCCATTGATGGGCAAGCAGGTGCAGGAATTCGTCGAGCAGGAAGAAATCGCGGCATTGAGAGGCATGTGGGGCTTTAAAACGCGGCAGTCGACGGCGGAGTCCTCGTCGTAGATAGCTTCCTTGTGGGGTTTCTTCTTTGTAGGAGGAACGAGCGCTGGGTCTCCGCAGTGGGTTGCAATGGTTGCGCTCGCAAACCAGTACAGTACAGAGACAGGTCGCGGATCGCCCGGATACATCAACTCTGCAATCTATACACTCGCAGAATCTTCCCACTATAGCTCAGACTTCCAAGACATCAAAGTAGGAAACAACCAGCTCGTAGGAACTCCACTGGGGTTCAGTGCGGCAGCAGGGCACGATGCAGCTAATGGGTGGGGCACCCCGAACGTGGCAAACCAGATCCCGGACTTGGTTTCCACAGTCTATTCGTAATGAAATGCAAAGCGAAAAAATCGGCACCATAAACCGAGTAGTAACCATAAGATGCGCGGAGGGGGAACTCGTCCGCGCCTCCACCTCAATCCCTTGCATTTTTTTAGATGCAGCATTTTCCTACAATTGGGTCAATCAATAAGATTCTAGGGAAAATGCTTCGGCGGAAAAAGCCAATCGTAAGGACATTGACACAGAAAATTCGGAAGTGAAATCCTCTCTTCCCATTGACTTTATGGCGTTAAGGCTCTCTTGTCGCCGTAAGGTTGGGCTACGGCCTGGTGTCGTATTTCAAAATGTTGAA
>JBOGRL010000348.1:0-3120 GCA_050749505.1 Nitrososphaerales archaeon | reverse complement strand
TGCCGGGTGGGAAAGATGCTCCTATCCCAGCGAGGCCCAAATTTTCTAGGCTAGGAAGTCATTTATTGATCGACTGCTGAAGAATGAATCCTTATTAACACCCACAGAAAGCCTGAAACTCGGTTTGTCCAAGAAGTCTCTTTCTCTAGCCGTACTGTGCTTACTAGCGGCTTTCTCGATTGCGACGGTTTTCAGCTTTGCAGCACCGACATTTTTATCCAACAGCGCAGCAAGCACTCCAAGTTGCCCCCAGAGTAAGACAATTAATTGGGTGACTTGGCCAATCCCAACTAATTTCAACTTTCTCTCCACAGCTGGCGGTGGCGACTCTGAGCATGAAGTAGCGTCTCTTGAGGATCTGAGCCTCGCGCCGTTCCCACTAGAAGCTAATGGCAGTTTATACTGGGCCGATACTGCCACAAATTGGATCTCTGCGAATGCAAACTACACACAATGGACGTTCCACATCAGACAAGGTCTTACGTGGTCCAATGGCACCCAAGTTAACGCCTCTGACATTAAGGACTGGCTTACTCCGGCGTACGCTCTAAACCCCGACTATGATTTTGCGAATCTTCATACCGAAGTCGTCGGGGTAAACATAGTGAACAGCGACACGGCAACGGTTGTGCTTAACCAGTCAGATGCACAGCTGCCGAATAGAATCGGGACATATTACTACGCCCCGATGGTTTCGCCAACAGATGTGCCAAAGGGACCCGATGCGCCCTTGTTCGGTACTGGAATAGCCGACGGGCCATGGTATACATCTAACTACACTTCGGGCTCCACAACTGCTCTATTGCTACCTAACCCGTACTGGCCTGGATCAAAACCAACTGCGTGCGCAATTGACGTGACCTTCGTTGAAAATACCGCACAAATGATTCCATTTTTGGTTTCTGGGCAGGCTGACTTTGCGGGGACCTTGACATTTGGTAACCTCGCTGCACTGACAAGTTATTCAAATATTAAACTCAACACAGTCGGTGGCGACGATGGTACATTCATGATGTACAATGTTACGATGTATCCGTACAATGTCACACAATTCAGACAAGCCCTAGCGTATGCGATAAATACCTCTGCGATTATAAAGCAGTCAATTTTCGGCTACGGCGCTCAGGCCAATAACGCCGAGGGCGGAATCCCTGCAACAGAGGGAGGATACGATGCGAACCAGGCGCAGTATCCCTACGATGTCTCCAAGGCAGTGAGCATCCTTCACTCAATAGGATTTACAGGTGGCGGTTCCCCTGGAGCGCCGCTCCTCTTCCCAAATGGCACTGCGTACAAAGTTACAATCTTTTCCGACAGCACCAAGGCATGGGATCCCAGCATTGACTCTCAAGTAGCAAGTTTTCTCACGAATCTCGGCATAGGGGTGCAAACACAAACAATCACTGCGCAGAATCTTGGTGCATTTTATGCCTCGAACGCTTTCAATATCAGGAACAATCTAGCAATTTACACAAGCGGTGGTGCGCGGTACTTTTCACCGTGGCTGAGTGCTCAACCTGATTGTGATGTCTACGGGACTCCTGGATGCTATGGTTGGTTCGCCCAGCTGGCTCCAGATGGTCAACCACACGAGGAGTGGCCTCCGAGCGCGGACGCAGAGTATCAGGGCAATTTGACAGCAATGAACAATACTCCTGCGACAAACATTACCGGACAAATCTACTACGGAAACAACATACAGCTCATCAGAGCGGAATATCTTCCAGTCATCATGCTGGGCTATCCAGATAGAATCTTCGCGTACAATACCGCCAATTGGGCGAGCTGGCCTTCGTATTACATGTCGGATGAGGGCGAGCTGAACGAAAGCATGTTCAATGCACTGGTTCCTGCTTCTTCGGTATCCACTAGTGCTCATACTTTGAGCACAACTTCCACCCAATCATCACCCTCGGTAAACACAGTAAGTTCAGTTGCATCGGCTGGCTCGTCGGTCACTTCCACAACATCGATCTTCACAAGCCCGTCTCTGACTTCCTCGACAACGCGTAGCTCACTCAGCGCGACAACATTGGAGCTAATTGCTGGTATAATCATTGTCATTATCGTCGTTGCCGGCATCGCGGTTTACTTTATGAGACGCAGGCCCGCTGCTTAGAGGTTAATTCAAAATAAAGTGAACAATGTTAGGCTACCTCGTCGAACGAGGCTGCTCTTGTTGTTCTTGAGGAGATACGCTTTGTCAACACTCTGTTCATGGCAATATCTTCATCCGACAAGTCCTTTTTGCGTTTCCTTGAAACGCTGAACGAGGCACAAGCACGCTTATGCGTGGCTCAGGCTGCTATGGACAGAGGGCGAGGTGGCGTTTCCCATCTCAGCGATATTACAGGGATATCTTGAACTACAATCACGAAAGGCCTCCAAGAGATACGTTCAGCCCGTCCACTTGCAATGGAGAGAATGAGGCATACAGGAGCTGGACGAAGATCCTTGGAGCAAAGTGATCCTAATCTGGACAGAGCACTTCAGACGATCCTTAGGGAGACCACTGCCGGCGATCCTATGGACCCTGATGGCATAGAGCAGATCGTGCTCTCTCTTCGAAATTGGTGCTGTAAACTCTTCGTCGGTTCGGTCGCATTATTTCCCTTCATATCCGCTGCGAACTTGGCAGCGCTTATCTTCATGCTCTGAGTACGATGGGATCCCATTACGATCCAAGTCTACTTTTTCCCATTGCTCTTGAGGTTAAAAGCTACGGCCGAACGTATGAGATTCTTGAAGGCGGCTTCGTTAATAGTATCCCCTTCATGAAAGTCGATCGCGCGCCTGACGGTCCCAGGTTGGTTGAATAGGCGTGATGGATCCTCCAGAGAAGCACCTTGGAAGAATGTCAACTTGACGTGGTCCTTGTAAGTTTCACCTGTACAGATGCCACCATTATGATACCAGACGGGGATTCCAGCCGGATTCGACGGTTTCTTCCACTTTACCTCTTCAACAATCTCCGGGTCCGCCTTCTTGATCAGCAGGCGTACCTTGGCGAGTGTTCTCCCCCGCCAGTCATCTGGCTCGCTAATTCTGGCATCGATCAGCTTGGATGTAGATTTTTTTTCATGACCAAAGGTTGAGCTTTTCATCGGCACGACTCCCCTC
>JBOGRL010000347.1:0-4030 GCA_050749505.1 Nitrososphaerales archaeon | reverse complement strand
GTGTAGCTCCATTTGTGCTTATGCAGACCAGCCATTCCCGAGCCTCCCTTTGAGCCCGTTCTCCTGTGCTGTCCCACCTGTCCCCAACCATGAGTTCTGGAACCTCTTAGCCTTCTTACCTTTCTTAACCTGCTTGCCATTTCCCAAACTCTACGCTCCTTTAGAGCATTTTCTCCAATAATTTCGAGAGTTCCTCATTTTGTCCGAGTATTCCGCCTTGGCGATATTGTCTGCGTGTTGATCTTTTGAACCCTCCTCTGGGTGGGCTCAGTCGAAAGAAAGGCCGGAGTCCCGAAACACTTCCCAGTTTCACCTTGCCAGATTCCAGATCACTTGCAAGATTTGCAAACGAAGAATAAGATTTGTTGTTTGCTTTCAGTTCAGATTCGGATATCTTTACTCCAGTTGATTTCTCCGATCGTGATCTTAGCAGCTTTTCAGCCGTGACGTTGTCAAGCTTGCACCACGCGACATGTTCTTTTGCCAAGTGTAGCATTCCACGATACACTTTATTATCTAGAACTATTGTGGCGTTGAACCGCCGGGCGATCGAAAGCTGTGTGAGAGTCGTCAGTACAGGTGTTCTTGTATTGACTAGACCTCTCATGTTTACGACTAGTAGGCTACCCGAGGCTTGTTCCTGCTCGGCCCTTTTTGTTACTGTAGAAGCAGAACTGCTCAATTTTCTTTTTCCCTTCCTACCTTATGACACTTATTCCATGTATTCTTTTCAAGGCGTCATAAACCGCGTTCGCAATTGAGGACATTGTATTTGTCGAGCCATAAGTCCTTGTCCAGGCATCTTTCACTCCTGCAAGAGCAAGCAGATTACTGACTGTTTCTCCGGCGACCAGCCCCAAACCCCTGGGACCTGGAATTATTTCGACTCGCACGCTACCACCCTTTCCGCTGATTCTGAACGGGACAGAATGATTTCTCCCGCAGCGACACTCCCAGCTTCCACAACCCAGCTTCACCGGAATGATATTCAAGTAGGCATCGCTGGTCGCCTTGTCGATTGCGCTACGCATCTGGACCGCCTTTCCTCTTCCGACGCCGAACCAACCAGATTCATTGCCCACGGCTACCACGGCTGCAAATTTTGTAATTTCGCCTGCATCAGTTTGCTTTTGGACAATCCCCACACTAACGACGTTGGTCTTCATGTCGGGGATGAGCATCTTGACAATTCCGGCTTCCTTTATCCTTTGTCCACTCTCAAAGATCTCTTCCATCGAAGTTATTTTTCCAGTGGAAACAAGAACTCCTAGCCTCGTCTTCGGAACCCAGGGAGCCTGCTCGCGCTCCCTCCTTCTTTCTTCCCTCTGAGGTGGCGCTTGCTGCGCTACCGAGGGTGTTTGAACCTGCGTGTTTTGATCTTGTGACGACATAACCTGAAACCTGCCTCTGCTAGCTGCTCGTAGCTCCCTTCTCGATGGCGGCTTTGACCTTGTCAAAGTGCGATGGATAATCTGCGGGGCTCAGCCCAGATGAGATTAGCTTTGAAAAGACTTTGTTGTACTTGTCTTTATCTTGGGCTTCGAGTTTCTTGGCATATTCGGCAATGTGCGAACCCTTTACTCTGGATTCGTCCGGCAAAGTCTTCTCGTCCACCTGTATCTCCATGCCTGCCTCCTTCGCGCCATCAATCACAGAAGCAATTCTCGATCCGTGAATGAATCTTCCTACGCCAGAGTAAACGATCACGCTCTTGACAGAGCTCACCTGCGCAAGCTGACCTAAATAGAATCCTGTCAAGTAGGCGCCTGGCAGGTTCTTGGATGATCCTCTCCAGCCAAACTTCTTTGTCAAGTCCCTCGAAGAAGCCGAGCAAATGGTAAGATCTCCGCTTGGTGTCGGCCTTAGAACCTGGGCGTAGATGTACCTGCCTGAAACCCGGACTGAAAGGAAAGGTTGCTTCCCCACTATGATTCCTCTTCGCTTTCGATAGTCTGTCTTACCTTCTCTTCTCCTTCGGAAAATGTGAACGTAATGATGCCCAGTTGTCAAAGTATTTCTTTACTTCCTGATCACTTTTGATAGTTCTTCATCGAGTCGCTTCCGGGTTCTTATCTGGGCCCCCTTGACTTGGAGGTAAAGCATTTTGAAATCTTTGTTTGTGATGTCTCCGCGGTCTCGCTTTACTTTCAAAATACGTCTCAGCATTCTTACTCGCGCGACCCATACGCTTTTCTTGCCGACTCTTGAGCCCTGGGCGCCCTTTTTCGACCCCTGACCCAGGCCTCTCCGTTTTCTCTTTGCTCTTCGGAGCCTGACCCTTCCGCGAGAGTTACCCTTCTTTGGTTCAACCCATATGAAACCTGCGGATAGCCAGCCACGAATACTCTCCCTAGTGATCGCATCTTGAAGCTGTTCTGCACCTTCCGGGTCGAGTCGAACTCTGGATTTTCCGACTCCCAATAGCTCGGAAACTATTCTTTTCTTGCTGCTAAGGTCTACCATTTTCTACAATTCCAACTCCAAGACTGGCGGTACTAACGCTTCGACTTCCTTTTTTCATCAGTCTTGGATTCTTCATCTTCTGATTCGGATTCGTTTTTTGTCACGACGGGAAGATTTCTTCCATTCAGCACTCTTATACCAAGTTCCCTTGAACGCTTCACCAGTTCAATCTTCTTTCTTCTGCCGACTCCGGCGGCGAGCCTTGCTGCATCTGTGCTTGGTGAAAGGGCTTCAAGTTCTGCGTTATTATGAACAAGAACATCTCTCAAACCCGATGGGTGGAGATACCTGACCTGTTTTGGCACTCTATACCCAACTTTCACTAGATGCGGCCACCCCTTCACCGAGAGCCGCATGTGATTGTCGATTCCCTTTGGCTTGCGCCAAGGCTCATCGATTCTCACGTACCGCCAAGATTCGAACCTGCGGAACTTTGGGGTTCTTTGCTTGATCTTACTCCTCACGCCTAGCAACCGCGCGATTTCTTGTTTGCTTGGTTGTTGGGTTTTCGCTGTCGATTTGCTATTGCTTCCTAATCCGCTCATAGACATATACACCATCAAGAAAAACTCTCTGATCCTTGCGCCTAACTGTAGTTGCCTGCTCAAGGTTTGCAGCGGTCTGCCCAACATCTTGTATTGAAACCCCATTTAGAATAATGTCCTCGCCCTGAACCTCTGCTTTTGTGTCTCCAACAACTTCAGCAACGCGTTGAGACCTCTCACCATAGAAATTCTCGACAAGTATTCTCTTGCCTTGTACTTTGACCGTGACCGGAAAGTGCGCGTAAATTACCTTTAGCTTGTACTGGTAACCCTTTGTCACGCCCTCGATCGCGTTGTGAACTAACGATCTTGCAGAATTGAGTATTGAGCGATTTACTCTTCGCGAACCATGGGTAACTATGTTAATCTTCGAATCAACAATTTCAAGATCAACGGGAATCTTTGAGAAGTCCTGCAAGACTTTTCCCAGCGGGCCCGCAACTGTCAGCAATCCTGAAACATATTTTGCTGTTACGCCCTTCACCAGATCTAGTGAAACGTCAAGGTTCTGTGCCTTTTTGGACACTCGATCTTCACTCCTAATAGACATACCCAACCAATCTCCCGCCCAATCCTTTGTCTTGGGCTTCATTGTGAGACATTACGCCTTGCGATGTTGAAACGATCAAAATGCCCACTCCGACGGCTGGCAGAAATTGTCTTTCCCATCGAGTATAGCCATTCTTGCCGACGCTGTATCTGGGCGATATGACGCCACAACGGTTTATCCGACCTAGAAGCTGAATCTTGAACTTGCCAGCTATCCCATCGTCGACGAACTCGAATTCGCCGATGTACTTGTTTTTCTGCATAGACCGTAGTACTGCTGATGCCAGTTTGGATGCCGGAATGGCAAGACACTCCTTCTTGTTCCTTATCTCGTTGTTGTAAACTGTCGCGAACAGGTTTCCCAAAACATTGTTTGCAGCCAAAACTATCTCTCACCAATTACTCGTACTTTTTGAACCCGAGCTTGGGTGCGACTTCTCTGAAGCACTGCCTGCAGAGCATAAGGTCGTATT
>JBOGRL010000346.1:0-7938 GCA_050749505.1 Nitrososphaerales archaeon | reverse complement strand
ATCGATCATTATGCGATCACTGTACCCTCGCCCGAAAGCGCTCTCTCCAGTGGATGGTTCTTGAGGCCCGAGGCGATGATGGATTTCTCTGCGCCGCTCTCAATCGCTTCAACCGCCGCAAGTATCTTCTGATTCATACCGGGTCCTATCTTGGGAAGTGCAGCTTTCACATCTTGAGTGTTCATGGTTCGAACCACAGAATTGTCCAAAATCAACCCCTCGGTATCAGTTAAAAAGACGGCATAGTCGGCTTTGAGCGCTCCTGCAACGTGAGAACATACTCGATCGCCATCAACGTTCAATAATTCAAATTCTTCACTCGCAGCAACCGGCGAAATGATGGGAACATAATCTGCGGCCAGGAGTGTATCAATGAGACTTGTATTGACTTGATTTATCTTCCCCGTGTAGCCGCCCTCGATAGCGAGTTTTCTGCCGCGATCATCTACGATGATCAGTCTCTTTTTTCGCGTTGCCCCGAGCAACATTCCATCCACTCCAGCGAGCGTGACAGCATTGATTCCATTTTTCTGAAGCGTCTGCGCGATTTGCTTGGCTAACAACCCACACATTACCATGGAGAAAATTTCGACAGTTTCTTTGTCAGTGAATCTGCTTTTGATTCCCTCAGGAGAAGTTATGAATTGTTGTGTTTTGCCCATCCTCTGGGCGAAAGCGGTTACCTGATCGCCACCGCCGTGGACCAGAACAACTTTGTCGCCCTGAGACCTTACCTTCTTTATGTCCTCGATTATTGATGGGTCGACACCGTCGATCACACTCCCGCCAATTTTGCAAACGATCGTCCTATGATCCTTTGTCATACTGGATGTAATCCTGGGAAGAGCAGCCCCATACTTTCTTCAAAACCGCACATCAAGTTCATGCACTGAACGCCGTTGCCCGCTGCGCCCTTCATCAGGTTGTCGCTCGCTGATAAGAGCAACAACCTGTTCAGTCGTTCGTCGATCTCAAACCCGATGTCGCAAAAATTAGAGCCGGACAGAATTTTGGGGTCTGGATACCTTGCTATCCCTTTCTTGTCCTTGACGAAACGCACAAACCTTGCATTTTGATAATAGTCGCGGAATGCTTTCCAGACCTTCGGCGTCTCGAGATTTTCTTTTCCGAAAGCATGTATCGTGCAAAGAATCCCTCTGACCATATTTATCGCATGAGGAGTCATTGAGATTTTCACCGTTGTTCCAGACACCCTGGAAATTTCCTGCTCTATTTCGGCGGTGTGCCTGTGGTCTACCGGTTTGTAAGGCCTTATGACGCCATATCTCTCAGCGTGATGAGTTGCAATCGTGGGCTTGGTTCCTCCCCCAGAACTGCCTATCTTTGAATCGACCACAATGTGATTCAGGTCAATCATATCAGCCTTCACGATGGGTGCGAGCGCTAGAATGCTGGTTATCGCCATGCAGCCGGGGTTTGCCACGAGTTTTGCGTTCCTTATCTCCTTTTCATAGATTTCCGGAATGCCAAGCGGCGTAGATTGAAGCATGTTTGGAAACGGGTGTTTATAGTGGTACCAATGTTCGTATGCTTTGGTGTCTCGCAGGCGGAAATCTGCACTCATGTCGACTACTTTGAGTCCAGTCTTTGCGAGTTCTGGCACGATCTTCACCGCAGAACCGTGAGGAACAGCAGTAAACACGAAAGCGCAATTTGAAGTCAGGGCATCCACACTTGGAGCGGTGAATTTCAAATCGGTGAATGAACGCAGATTTGCATGAACTCTATGGATCAACTCGCCCGCATATTGTTTGGAAGTTGCAACAGTCACCTTCACGTTCGGATGATTCACGAGTATTCTAAGAAGCTCGCCCCCGACGTATCCGGAAGCACCAACAATTCCTACACGCATCAGATCAGTCATTTTTTCTTGTATTCTCTCCAAGTCTTTGTTCGAATACCGTTTAAAGTTTAACGCCTGCATTCCTCTATCTCGAACAACAATCTGCGAAAATCGCAGATGCTAACAAGAAATTCACAAAATTGTTAAATCCAAAAATATGCCTATTCTCCAATCTGGACGAACAATGAAAATAGCGCACGCTTCAATTACTGTCAAAAACATGGAGGAATCCCTGAACTTTTACTGTAATATTCTGGGGTTGAAACTGGCAAGGAGAAGAGAGATTCCTGAAAATAAAGCGGAAATCGCTTTTGTACAGGGCAAGGGTCAGGCTAACCCCTTGCTTGAAATGACTTTTTGGCGCGAAAAGAAAGACTGGACAGATGGAGATCAACTGGATCATATCGCGTTTACTGTGCCCGACGTGCAAAGATCGGTCGAAGAGTTTAGGAGAAAGGGAGTCGAAATTGCAAAAGAGCCGTATTCGCTCCAAGGATCCAAAAACAAGATCGCCTTCATAAAAGATCCCAATGGAATCTGGCTTGAGCTGATCGAAGAAAGCTAGGAAATTATTGTTTTTTCTGCTTGTCTGAATACTCGCATTCGAAATCAGGCCCAATGCCGCCGTTTTCAAATACACTCTTTGGGATGAAATGATATTTTATTCCTTTTTTGGATAGGTCGATTGCGGTGCTCTCCTCGGCTGCAAACCAGCAACTGTCAGGTTCAAAGTATGCGAGTATTCCGTGACTACTCTTGAGGCAAACATGAACCAAGTTGTCCTTGGAGTAAAACATCGTCTCCCCGCACGCGATGCATTTCATTTCCTTCGAGTTGAAGCTCGGAGTCTTCGTCTGCTGCTCCAAATTTCTCTCCACTCCTGATTATCAATTGGTAGATACTAGCATAAAATTGCATCGATCAGGATTCGCGTTATATTTGACGACTGCTGATTGATTTTCGCTCCTCAATCGCAATGGAAAGAACGCAATCGTCAGGAAGAGGCCGAAAGCTACTCGTCTATTCCAAATTCTACTACCGTTGTAGTTTTTGGTCAAATTGTTCATAAATGAATTACTTTGGGGAACGATCAAAAATCTCTGGATAAGGTACATGAATCCAAAGTGATCCATTGAATAGACAATGTAATTTATGGTCGATCGCTAGCAATCGCTCGCTCGCCATTTGCAATGATTGAACACGCGTTGAAAAGAGAACTATTTTCATTACAAAGGGTTCGAACTTTCTCTTGCCTTTTCTAACAAGGCCTTAGCCCGTCTGTAATGCACGGCGTCGACGAGTTTTTCATCTAGCCTCAGAGCGCCCACCTTGAGTTCTACTGATTTTTCATAAGTTTCGATGATTTTCCGGGCTTCTGTAATCTCTTCCTCTGAAGGTGAATAGATAGTATTTGCTATTTCAGCTTGCGCTGGATGAACTACTTGCTTTCCTGCGTAGCCCAGACTCTTCGATTGAATAGCTTCGTTTCGGAATCCATCCAGGTTTGAGAGCTCGAAATACACGCAGTCGATAGAATCGACGCCGTAAGCTGAGGCGGCCATTACGATTTGAGTCTTGACAAACAGATTTTGAGTATAGATTTCAGTTCGCCCGCCCACGGAGTAAGCTAGGTCAGCCGGGCCATATGACAGCGCTTCAACTCCCTCGAACCTCGCAATATTTTCTACGCGGAGCAATCCTCTTGCGGTCTCGATCAGCGGAATCAATATCTTTCCAGTTTTGAGGTGGAGGTCTTTCGGAACCTGGTCGTCAGCTTTTGGGAGAACGATCGTCCTTATTTTTTCCTCGCATTTTGCAAGTGAAAAATCCTCATCAGAATAACCCGAGGCGAATTTGTTTACCCTGACGCATAGCTCGCGTTTTCCCCAGTCGAGCTCCCGGAGCAATCTCTGCAGCTGCAACCGCGCATTTGACTTCTCCGATTGTGGGACAGCATCTTCCAGATCGAAAATTATCGAGTCGGCAGATAGTGAGACGGACTTTCTGATCTTCCTCTCGTCATTAGCAGGAACATACAACTGACTGCGTCGCAACAAGCCCGGGGCACCGCCGACCCATAACGAGCCGGATTACTAAAGTGTGTCCTCGCGAAATTTTTCGATTAAACAGCGCTTGCTACTTCGGGCTTGACTTTCCTGCCAATTACCTCGCGCGCAAAAAGTGCTGCGACGAAGGCAAGCAGAAAGGCGAACGCAGCGACGTAGAAGGTATACTTGAATGCCGTTTCCGTTGGAAGCGCTTCGCCCAGCACGGTCATGACGGTGAATGTCGAAAGAATAGAGCCGGCAATCGGTGCACCAAGACTGCTTCCGAGGTTTCTAAACACCGTATTCATCGCGGTCGCGAGTCCCATCTCATGAGGCTTTACGCTGAGCACGAGAAGGTTTTGCATCGAGGCCATCAACATGGCCATGCCCACAGATGCAATTACGAGGTACTCCGGAATCTGGATAGAGCGCGTCGTCGTTGAGAGCATGAAAAATCCAAAAGCGCCGATTATGCTTCCCCCGAAGATGAATGGTTTCGTGCCGATTTTGGATATCATTATGCCCACTGGGAACATTATTACAAGCATTGTAAGTGCCATGGGAAGAAGATACAGCCCAGCCGTAAAGATGTCAAACGAGTAGCCTACAGGCTTTGGGTATTCGAGCTGGTAAACTATCGACTGAAAAGCAAGCAGCATGCCGATTCCGACGACGACGCCAATGATGTTGGAGACGAGAACGTTTCTCATCGCTAGTTGCTTAAAGTTGAGGATTGGAGCTTTCTGTCTCCTTTCAAAAACCACCAGCGGTGCAAAGAGCAACAAGCCTCCGACCAGCATTCCAAGAACTGGTAGTGAAGACCAGCCCCAGACAGAACCCTCTGAGAGTCCGAGCACAACCAAACCAAGCGCAGATCCCAAGAGTCCGGCGCCGACATAGTCCATCTTGACATTTGAGTCTCTGTACACGGATTCCCTCACCGTGTAGACAATCACCACGGTTAGGGCAATTATGAACGGTGTTGCGATGTGATAATTTGCCTGCCATCCAAAACTGTTCGCGACAAGCGCTCCGACCGGCAAGCCAAAAGCCAGACCTGCGCCGAACATTGCGCTGACGATTCCTTGAGCTCTTGGAACGAGGTCGCGCGGAAACTGTTCTCTGACCATGCTAAAGGCGAGTGGAAATATGCCCAGGCCGATACCCTGAAACGTCCTTGTCAATAGAAGAGTCGAGTAATTGGGGGAAAAAGAAGTGAGCGTGACCATAACGCAGTAAGCTATCAGCACGTAGGTGAGAACCTTCTTCTTCCCATAGATGTCCCCGAGCTTGCCCACGATCGGGTTTATCGCGGTTCCGAAGACCGTGTAGAGTGAAAGTATCAGACTTGCCTGCGCGCTGTCAATATGATAATCCAGGGATATCTTCGGAAGAGACGGCGTGAGCATTATCTCGACGTACATCACCGATGCGGCTAGAATTGCAAAAAGTACCATCGTTCTGTTTGCGTACTTGCGATCAAACGAAGGAGTTGTAGGCGCCTTTTGATTTAGATCAGGCCCTCGTAGCTCTTTGTCAATTGCGACCATCGCTAGTCACGTCATTCCTATTTTGAGAGTAGTCTCCATGAGAGGACTATGCTGACCGAAGCAAAAAGTACCGCGAATATAGCCAAAACACCAAAGTCGGCGGCGAGAGTATTGGTTCCCGCAGCACCGAGCAGAAGCTGTCTTGCCGCATCATTAGCGTAGCTGACGGGGTTCACCTTTACGACGTATTGTAGCCAGGTTGGCATCAGTTTTGTTGGGAACAATGCGTTGCTCGCAAACAGCAACGGTAAGTTCAGGAGGTTTATTATCGCCATCTGCGTCTGCCAATCGCTAGATTTGAGCGCGAGCATCACGAACAGCGAAGAAAGCCCGAACGCTATCAAGAACATCGCTCCAAACGCACCGAGCATTCCCAGTGCTGATAGGTGTGAAGTGTCCATTCCGAGGGCTATTCCTACGGCCAAGATTATTGCGGAAAGGATGAGTGATCTGACAACGACCTGGAGAACTTTGCCCATGACGATCGCTCCTCGACTAACGGGCGTGCTCAGAGCCTTATTCATGAACCCGAATCTTCGATCAAATACTACAGACATTCCGCCGAAGGCAGAAGTGAATAAGATGACGAATGCGAGCATTCCGCAAACGAGGAAGGAGAAATAGCTAGTTGTTCCGAAGATATTTAGCATTATCGAGTTTTGTTGTTGCTGAGTCCCGCCGGCTCCGGAGATGAAAGCTCCAAAGTTTAGAGCCTTTCCGAATAATCCGAGCCAAATGATCGGCTGAATCAATGACATCATAAGCAATACCGGGTTTTTGTACCATTTTCTCAAATCTCTATTTGTTAGAGCCCATAACCCGTGTAATGAGCTCGTGTTCATCTTTGGAGAGGTGCTAACAACTCGCTCTCTTTCAATTGAAGGTTTGATTACTTTCTCTACAGCTGACTCGTTCAACACCGTTTCTTCACTCGTCGCAGTTCTGATTGGTTTTTCCATGTTCTTGTTCAACTCCACTAGGATCTGGCTCTGCTCATAGTCCAGCGCTGGCTCATCATGGCCATCTTGCTCATCTCCTCTTCTCGCAGGTTTCTTCCAGTATACTCTAGGTATGCCTCATCCAGAGTTGGCTTTGTGAGCGAAATTTTCGTAACGTGCAACCCTTTGGACCTGATCAAATCTATTATCTGCGGAGAAGCTTCTTCGCCCATTTCCGCCTTGATTCTATAGACGCTGTCGTTCTTCTTTACTTCTTTGACCAAGCTGATCTTCGCAATCTCTGAGGAAATGTCTGGTTCTATTTCCTTCACGCCGACGACAATCACGTCTCCACCGATCGAAGCCTTGAGTTCTTCTGGTGACCCGATTTTTACTATATGTCCGTGGTCAATTATGGCGATTCTATCGCACAATGAATCTGCTTCTTCTAGGTAGTGCGTTGTGAGGAACAGAGTCATGCGATATTCGTTTTTCAGCATCCGGATGTATTTCCACACGGCAGTTCGCGTCTGAACGTCCAAACCCAGAGTGGGTTCATCCAGGAATAAAAGCCTAGGATAGTTTATCAGGCCACAAGCCAGTTCCAATCTCCTGCGCATGCCGCCAGAGTAGGTGCTTACCTTTCTGTTCGCAGCGTCTTGAAGCTCAACCAATTTCAAAAGCTCCTCCGAATGTAGTTTTGAATTGCTTCTGGGTATTCCATATAGATCAGCACAGAGAAGTATGTTCTCCCTTCCGGTAAGATCCTCGTCTGCAGTGTATTCTTGCGGCACAACTCCCACGTTTCTTCGCACTTCGCTTGCCTGACTGTGAACATCATACCCGCATACGATAGCTGATCCAGAAGTCGGCCTTAGCAACGTGGTGAGCATGTTGATCGTAGTACTCTTTCCGGCGCCATTTGGACCAAGGAAACCGAAGATTTCTCCCTCTTTTACCTCGAAGCTTACATTATCTACGGCTTTTAGTTTCCCAAAGGTCTTTGAGAGATTCTCTACTTTCACAATCGAAGACGATGACGCCTCTTGCATTACTATCCCAGCTTGAATCTTTGACACTTGGTTAAATTCACTTACTCGCAATTTTCGGTTCAATACGCAGATCAGGTTTATCACGTTTCACTCTCTGCAGGACTTCATTTGCCCAATCGAGCTGTCTCTGCAAGTGCAGCAAGTATTCTTTCAATATGAACTCCGCCTCCGAGGCTGATATGCCCCCCAATTTTGATTCTAGAGTCTCCCTTGAGATGTCAAACTGCAGTTTGGTTCCGTCCACGAAAAACTTTCCGAGGTCTTTGGGGTCAAGCATTTGAATGAATATTCGTCTCATCGCACTCCATTTCTGTCCGGCGCTTGTAAAAATTTCCCTGATCTCGTCTACTCGTTGTTTCCCCTTGGGAGTAATCTGATAAACTCTCTGAGGTGTTTTGATTTTTTTGACGGATTCGGCCTTGATAAAACCTTGCGAAACAAGCTTTTTGAGCATGGGATAAACCGAACCCGGCCCGGGTCTCCAGG
>JBOGRL010000345.1:0-3162 GCA_050749505.1 Nitrososphaerales archaeon | reverse complement strand
CCCCAGAAACCCCATGACCAACGAGGAAGTCGAGGAGAAGTTCAAGATACTCACGAAGAATTTTCTGAGAGAGCCCCAGATCAAGCGGATCTTTGAGTTTGTCTGGAATTTGGAAAAGCAGAAGGATATTTCTCAGCTTTTTGATTTGTGCGTTGTTAGGAAACCGTAGACCTCTCCGGCAGCTTTTCCCTCTTGAAAATCAGCTTTTTGGGCAACTGTCATGAGGGAACATGCTCGACGTTCGTCGAGAACACTGCCCTAACACGATAGATGAGAGACATTATAGCTGCCGTCACCCCTCCCCCTAGGGGGGTCTCCTATTGATTTCAATGGATTCCTGTATGAAAACAATTGATTCATTACAAGAATTGTGGAACGCGAATCTTTAGAGCATCGCACGTGGCATTGCTATTGCATTATTGAGATCTGTTTTCGAGTATTGAGGCTACTGCCAAACCATTTTGCAATGATGTATGCTCCGCATTCACTTTTTCCTGAATAATCCACGCGGACCTGCAGCAGTATTCAAAAGTGACTTTTCCCTTTTTCAATAGTATCTCTTCTCACAATCGAAGAGAGGCTCAAAGATCTGCATGGAACACCTCGAAAAACTTTCCATATTTGCTTCTGAATGAGCGAATTAATTTCGCCCCTTGCGCATTTCATCCCACTGATGCGTTGCCCGGCACAAAAATGCAGAGCGCGTGTATTAGTCAGATCGAGTTATTGCTCTTTCGCCAAGATTTGAACTTCACACTTTGCCTGCCTTTTGAATTTCTCGGCATCCTGCTCGCTGCCCACGATCGCGCCGTAATGCATCGGGATTGCAATCTTCGGCTTGATCTTTGAAACAGCTTCGGCAGCTTCGTCTGCGGTCATAACATACGTACCCGAAACCGGGAGCAGCGCAATGTCCGGCTTCAAGTCTTCCATTTCAGGTATTACATCACTGTCGCCCGTGTGATAGATCGTAACTCCCGATCTGGTTTTCAGCATGTACCCCACCTTCTGGTCTTGCTTCGGATGGAAATGCTTCCCCGGCTCCATGTACTTGTTCGTGTTGTACGCAGGTACCGCTCGTACCTCAAATCCGCCGACATTTACCCTGTCGCCCGGCTTTACCGTTTTGATCTGCTTCGCAGCGGCTTTCGCAAGCTCGTCTCTGCACGAGGGGATCGCGACTACGATGGTATCGGTTTTCAAGACTTTCTTCAAGTCCTCGGAATTGCAATGGTCAAAGTGTTCGTGCGAGATCAGGACATAATCTGCCCTTGCGTCATGCGAAAGCTTGAATGGATCTATTACGAGCGTTTCAGATCCATCTTCGATTTTGAATCCGTCGTGACCCAGCCAAGTTATCTTGACTCCCTTGTAATTGTACATGCCATTTATTGCCTCTTTGTCTCAAAAATCAGCTTGGAATCCCCAAAAAAGCTTTCTCTTTTCATCCAGACGACGAAAGCCTAAACTATACGCGAGAACGCGGTTCAAACACAGCATTCGCACTTGGATAACACCACACCTTTAGACGGGAGAGAAAAAACAAGCGAAACTCACCTTAGCGCTCTTTCTTCGCTCGGGCTGTCGCAGTATGAGAGCAGGTGTTTTCTTTCTTCGCTCCAGACAGGGCCAGCGACGATCAACCAGATCGGGATTGTGGCTGGCGTCCCAAGGACCAAAGTGTACGGCGCGGTCAGAAAGCTTGTGGAGAGAGGTCTCATCGAGCAAAGCGAAGAAGATCAGAAGGTCTTCATAGCGCGCTCGCCCAAGGATGTATTGATTCCTCTCTTGGAGAAGGAGCAGGAGAGGGTCAGGCAGGAGTTGGACGCTTTGGCCGAGCTTGAAGTAATACACCAGTCGATGGGTTTTGTAAAGCGCGCCGAGGCTCTTCGATCCAAGGTTTTGAGATACTATCCGCGGACTGGAGTAACTCGAAAGACCAGAGAACTCTTCCTCGGGGCCAGAAAGAAGGTGGTCGTCTTAACAACTGCGAACGGATTGATCAGGCTGTCCAAGATGTCTGAAATCCTTTTTGACCGAGCAAAACTGGGGATGGCGCTTGAGATCTTCAGCTCCAGCCGCGACGAGCCTGTTTTCAGTACAGCAGTGCAGAGTTTGAAGGAAATCGAGAACTCCGTGATTTCGCTTTTGCCATCCGCGGCTCCTGTCCAAATCATAATAGTGGATGAACAAAACCTGCTCGTCTCAGAGCTCAAGCCCGACGACCTTCGCGACGATGGCCAGGATGTGGCCTTCCTGATACACAGCTCTGAACTGGCCGAGATGATGGAAAGCTTGGTGCGTGTAATGGCCACAGTCCACGGAGAACTAGAAACTCGCAGGATTTCAACCACGAGATAAGCTTGAAAGACGGCCTCTCTTCTCAGCAGAGCTATGACCAGACAGTTTAATATGCGACGCAGTTTTCTGCGTGCGGTGGAACGCGTTTCTTAGAAATTGAATGACTTGCACGAAAGAAGGAGAAGAATCGTCGTGGGCATCTCGGGTGCGAGCGGCGTGATTTATGGCATCCGTCTGCTCGAAGTGCTAAAGCAGATGAGAGTTGAAAGTCATCTTGTAATGTCGCCCGCTGCCAAGATGACGGTTGTCGCCGAAACCAGATATTCTGTTGATGCTGTTGAAAAGCTCGCATTCAAAACTTACAAGTTTGGTGACATTGCCGCTGCTATTTCTTCAGGATCTTTTGAGACTGATGGTATGGTGTTGATACCCTGTAGCATGCACACTCTCGGCGCGCTTGCTTCGGGAGTCGCGGACAATCTCCTGACCCGGGCGGCTGAAGTCACTATGAAAGAGCGTCGAAGCTTGATTGTTGTTCCCAGAGAAACTCCACTTTCGCTAATTCACATCGAAAACATGGCCAGGGTCTCAAGAGCAGGCGGTGTCATCGTCCCAGCAATGCCCGCGTTTTATTTCAAGCCAAAGAACCTGGAAGACATCATTGACCACCTCGTCGGGAAAGTTTTGGATCTTCTAAAGCTTGAGCACTCGCTTTTCAAACGCTGGGAAGGCTTGCAACCCGGATCATAGTGTCGGAGTAGAGTTTTGCGTTTTTTCTCCGACTGGGAGTTAAATCTTCTTTCCTGGATTAGAAATCGAAGGTACAGAAGAAATCTTCCAATTTTCCTGAACCTCCTACAC
>JBOGRL010000344.1:0-5833 GCA_050749505.1 Nitrososphaerales archaeon | reverse complement strand
AACGAGGGCCGCTCTGAATCAATCCTGATTCAAAAATGCAATTTGCGGGAACCAGTCTCCGAAACGACTTTACGAAGGTCTTTTGTCCAGACTTTGGTATGAGGCAATGGACTGCATTCCCTATCATGTTCTGTGTTGCTCCGACGGCCCCAAGTTTTAACGCCCCGTCAGAAAGCGCGAGCAGGTCCTTGGTTGCTATTGCAGTCTTTTCTGCAAAGGATCGGGAATGCTTGAGAAGGGATTCAGGAGTGGGTTCTTCGAGCACTGCATCAAGGGTCATCCTTCCGAATTGATTAACACTGTTTCGTTTAGATTCTTCGCGCAAAACTGTGGATTTTGCTATCGGTCCAAAACAAGCGCAAACAAGAGCAAATTTATCATAAACGTCAAGGATCGCATCGACCCTTCCAACAGAAAGGGTTCCGGGTTCTGTCACCAAACCAATCGCGGCCGTGCCGGAGGCTAGCGATATTACTGTCCCCAAACCCGTCAAGCTTTTTATCTCCGCTTCGTGCGCGAACGCCGAAGCCTGCACCAAGCTCAATTTTAGCTCAAACAAGTCTGATAGTGCTACGGCCGCTCCAAGAGCACCAGAGCCACTTGTCCCAAAGCCAGATCCTATCGGTGGGTCAATCTTGTGTGATATCCTTACTTTCCCAAATTCGAATTTGCTTCTCATCAACTCCAGAACCGCTCGAGTAGTTCTAGCTTGGAGAGCCTGCCGGTTGTTGATAAGGATCAAATCTGAGTTACTCTGGAAAGCCCTTGTGATCGTTCCCCTTTCTATTACAAAGCCACCTCCGCGCG
This sequence comes from Nitrososphaerales archaeon, assembly GCA_050749505.1. GTDB lineage: Archaea > Thermoproteota > Nitrososphaeria > Nitrososphaerales > CADDZS01 > DATLTL01. The sequence goes on along the minus strand of JBOGRL010000344.1, from coordinate 5,026 downwards.
ACCCGATCTTGAGCGGGTCGGCTATAGTTGTGCCGTCAGGGTTCCTGTCGCAAATCTCAAAGAAACTGGAGACCGCAGCCGGGACATAGACCGCTCTCGAGGCTCGTGCCCTTGCTAATGGGGACATTCCATTTCTTCGCAAACCGTGCAAATTATGGTTTGGCAGTTTCGACCTTACGAGTTACTGGAGCAGATATCTGCGGAAGTAGCGCGCCCACAACAAGCACCGCGATCGCAGACACAATGAAAAGGACTTCCCATCTGAAGACGCCCCCGTCTTCGCTGATGATAGCGTTTATTCCTGCAACTTGTGAGAGCAGTGCTATAGCAAGTGCAGCAAGTACCAGAATGGCGACAAAGATAGACCAAGCCCAGACTGCCTTTTTATTCTGCTCTACAAGACTTGGATACCGGCGATCTACTGAGAGGCTGCTGGCATAGGGCCTCATAACTCTAACAAGCGGTGGAACAAGGATGATGACAAAGTGAAACATTGTACCAAACCAGAATAATAAGAGTCCAATGCCGAGTCCCGTTGCTAGACCTCCGCCCATCCCCGGAAATGGATTGAGCCCTGAAGAAGGCAAGAAGAACATTCCCAGCAGAACAACTCCGGCTGCGGCTACTAGATTCCCTATGAACAAGCCCGCGGTAGTGCCGAAAATGAAACCTTTCCAATTCTTCATCTTCTGATAGATCAAACCTAACACGAGGAACCCGAGAAAGTTACCTACTCCGCCGGCCCCGAGAGCCCAAAGAAAGGTGCTCCTCCCAGCCGGAACGATGGAGACCATGTCGCCTACGAAGGAGCCTACACCTGCTCCGATGGCTGCAGGCAACGGTCCCGCGGTAATGGCAAAGAAAGCCGGAATGACGACGCCCGGCCGAAACTCACCAATCCCATACGGTGTGGGGAAGAAACTAGTTATCGCATTCACCGTTGCATAGAGAGCGGCACAGATCGCCGCCGTGGCAACCATGCGCCCGCTGCTCCCTTTAGCCAGAACTTCAGGCATGCACTCTTGGGGGCAGGGCGATGTATATTAAGAGCACCTCTAAAATCTCTAAATGTCTATAGATATGGAGTTAAGACGCCTGCAAGAGATGGGAGGCGCGACCCTACTTGTTTCGCTCCCCAAGGACTGGACGAGAACCGCCTCCGTGAAGAAGGGATCCGTTGTTTCCATCGAGGAATCAAGAGACGGCGGTCTTCTTATCTATCCCGTCACAGAGTCCGGCGAAGGACATTTTGAGAAGGAAATAGAAATCCAGTATCCTTCAAGGTTCACCGGTACAGGAGTCCCGAGTGAAATAACCGCGGCTTACCTCCTGGGCTACGATTTGATAAAAATAAAGGGTCAGCACAGAATTTCCTCGCAAGACAGAGAGAAGATCATTTCTTCGATCAAACGTTTGATCGGGCTCGAAATCGTTGAAGAAGACGCCCAGAGCATTACGAGTCAGTTCCTGGTGGACAATGCAGCAGTCGAACCGGACAAGATCTTCAAGCGAATAAGCTCGATCGTCAGGGCAATGATTTCCGACACGATAAGGCATCTGACTTCCGAAGACCCCCAACAGTTTGAATCAGTCGCCCAGCGAGACGATGAGGTGGACAGACTCCATTTCCTTCTGGTTCGATTGATCAGGAGCGCGGTCAGGGAACCAAGAGCGGCTGGGAAATTCGGCTTATCCTCGATTGATTGTCTTGACTATCGAGTCGCCGCAAATTCACTCGAGACCGCAGGAGATTATGCGGTTGAGCTATCTTACTCGGTATCAGTAATGAATTTGGTAAACAAGGAGCTCCAAAAAAACATGGTTGAAGTAAGCGATTTGCTCGATTTAATACAGGATAATGCGGTCAGGAGCTTCACGGCGAGAGACTTTACTCTTGCGCAGAGCGTTTTCCAGAATTATCCGCGCCTGGAAAGAGTGCTCAACGAATTGAAAGCAACAGAGGGAGTTCCGAACATATTGCACGTCGTCGACACTATTGAACGAATCGCGCGCTGCCAGCGCGATGTAGCTGATCTGGTTTCGCCAATGGGGCCTGCTTAGAACTCATGCACAATTGAACTTGCAAACGCGAGGAGAATGGAAGGTTACCTGTTTGTTGGCAATGAGTACTGTCTGGGGTTTTTTGCAGATTAGTTGAATCAAATATGGGCATGACGGTGCCACCCAATTCTCAAGAAGAAAAATGCAGGCCCTTCTGGATGACAAGTAGCAAAACCATGTCATAAAGAAACGAATATAAGACAAGAAAGACAATAGGTCTTATGCTGACTGAACCTTCATCCGTTTCTTTCGATTCTTCTGCGCTCAATTCTCCCAAAAATTATCGTACTAGGAAATACATTTTCATAACTGGCGGAGTCATGTCTGGCCTGGGGAAGGGTATCACTTCTGCTTCGATCGCAAAGTTAGTGCACCTGTACGGTTTTTCTGTTGGATGCATGAAAATAGACCCATATCTTAACGTCGATGCGGGCACAATGAATCCCGTAGCGCATGGAGAGGTCTTTGTCACGGATGACGGCGGAGAAACTGATATGGACATAGGAAATTATGAGAGGTTCCTCGACACCAATCTTACAAGAGAGAACAACCTGACCACGGGATCGATATACCAGCAAGTCATACAGGAGGAGCGCAGTGGTAAGTATCTCGGCAAGTGCGTGCAGATAATTCCACACATTACTGATGCTATCAAGGTCAGGATAAGGGCTCTAGCCAATCAGTTGAATTCTGAGATTCTAGTGGTAGAATGCGGTGGAACCGTCGGAGATATCGAGAGCCTTCCTTTCTTGGAAGCTTTCAGACAGATGCGTCTGGAAGAAGGTCCGGCGAATTCCGTATTCATCCACGTTACGCTCGCGCCAGTTTTGGAGACAGTTGGAGAGCAAAAGACAAAGCCGACCCAGCACAGCGTGCAGGAGTTGAGAAGAATCGGTATCCAGCCTGACGTGATAGTTGTGAGGTCAAAGAGCCCGCTCGCCAGAGACACGCGAGAAAAAATCTCTCTGTTTACAAGCGTCGAGCTCAAGAGCGTTATCTCCAATCCTAACGTAAAGTCAATCTATCAAGTTCCCGAGATGCTCAGAGCCGAAGGAATAGTGGAAACAATATGCGAAAGGCTTCGCCTGACTCCAAGGAATCCCAATTTTGAGGCCTGGCAGGAAGTTGCAAGTCAGTTCGTTGCGCCCAAGGACGCAGTCAAAATCGCGATGGTCGGCAAGTACACTTCTCTTGCAGATAGCTACGCTTCAGTAAACGAAGCGCTGTCCCACGCGGGAGTTCAACAGAGTCTGAACGTAATCATCGAAAACGTCGACTCGCAAGAGTTTGAAAATAGCCCCAAAACATTGGCAAGGCTTGAAGATTATCATGGGATTCTCATCCCCCAGGGATTCGGGAAGCGCGGCAGCGAAGGGAAGATTTTGGTTGCCAATTACGCAAGAGAAAACGCGCTACCTTATCTTGGTCTCTGTTTCGTGTTCCAGATGGCAATCGTTTCTTTTGCTAGGCATGTGCTGGGTTTGATTGACGCAAATTCAACCGAAGTCGACCCGGACACAAATCACCCTGTCATTGACCAGCTTCCTGAGCAAAAGATAGTCAAACACTTGGGTGGGTCAATGCGTCTCGGCGGACATGACATCAACATAGTTGACGGAACTATCGCATCTAGAATCTATCAAAAACAGCAAATCAGAGAAAGGCACAGACATAGGTACGAATTCAACCGGTCGTACTTGGGCGCGTTTGAAAAGGCGGGAATGTACTTCTCTGGTTTTAGCGACGATGGACGGAGGGCAGAGATTCTCGAGATCCGGGAACATCCATTTTACTTTGCCACCCAATACCACCCGGAATACATCAGCAGACCTGGGAAGCCAGAACCGAGCTACTTTAATTTCATAAAAGCTGCCGCTTCAAGGAAACTTACTGTACTTGCCTAGGGCATCCCACAGTTCATCATGAATTGAAGATTCTGTGACTCTTTTTCGACCCGATGCACCGATCAACCATCTACCCTTTTTTTGAGGCAGGAATCTCCCTATCTTGGCACAAGAAATTTTTTTTGACACCAATTGATCCTTCACCAACGTTTCGTTGACCCTAGAGCAAGCTATCAGCAACGATCCGGATCCAATGAGACGCAACGGGTCCACCGAAAGTTTTTTGCAAATGTCACTGGTTGAGCTCTCGACCGGAACAGAATCTCTGAGGAGTTCGAACCCGAGATTTGAAGCTACGCTCATCTCGTAAGCAGCTCCAAGAATGCCCCCCTCCGTAACATCGTGCATTGCATGAATCTTTCCAGTATCGAATGCCGCCTTTGCTTCTTGGATAATGCTAAGTTTCTCTAAGAGTCCAGCGCCTCTGCGACTAGCACTTGCTCCAACTAGACTCCTTACTTTGGGAAGCTTTGCAAGTATTGAAGTTCCTTCGATTCCAGCGGTCTTGGTCATGAGCATCGAATCGTTCTGTCTGGCATTCGCCGCTGTGACAAATCTGTCCCCTGATCCCATTGCTGTGATAGCAATTATTGGTCGATTCAAGCCGGGAGTGATCTCCGTATGCCCACCAGCGACTGTTATCCCCAGATCTAAAGCAGTTTTGTTTATCTCAGCTATGAGTTTCTTTATTGCATTTACACTTGTCCTCTTAGGGAATAGGGCAACTACATTCAATGTGTCAGGCATTATTCCGCTCGTTGCCACATCGTTGGCACTTACATTGACAGCGTGCCATCCCATCTTTTGCAGAGTCCCTGTAATCGGATCAGACGAGGAGACGACAAACTTGCCCTTCGTAATTGAAACTCCAACATCTATTCCGATATCCGGAGGAACTACCAAGTTTCCCTTGGACATCGAATGAAGCATTGCCTTTAGAACGCCGAGCGGGAGTTTTCCTTCAGGGAGGGATGAGCAAGAAGAAAAAGTAGGCAACTTTGTATCCACCTATATCGTGTTCGGGAATTAACTCTTTTTTGCACTTCATTGAAGCCTTAGCT
>JBOGRL010000343.1:0-7941 GCA_050749505.1 Nitrososphaerales archaeon | reverse complement strand
GTTTTGGAACGGTCGAAAAGGAAGGACTGCTGGATAACTCGGTTCAGATACTCCAGCCCGGCATAGCCTACGAACAGGCCCCTCATCTGGTATAGTATTGTGTCACTCTTTGCAGAAAGCTCGATCGAGGCTGGTTGATCCTCGTCCTTCGGGGGGAAGTCTTCACTCATAGCAAGAGAAAAAAGATGTAATCTGGTCAGCATGGGAATTTCCGTCATAATCTTTGCCGCCAGCCCTCTTGTATTTGTTCGAACCAGGAATGATGATTCTTCACCCGACAAGATGAAGGATCTCGAAGAGTGTTCCGAAGCTGAAAGTCTTCCGCCCGTTGAACCAGTGCCTCCACCGTAGGTTCAATCGCCACCTGTTCTGGATCGACGCGGTGGATGGAGCTATGAAAGAGTTGGACAGAGTCAGGGAACGACTTTGGCATTTTCAACGGTATTGAAGGAGGGCGTCGAGAAATCCGCCCCCGCCACTAAGATCACGACCAAGACCGAAAAACAAACTTGAAGGTACAACTAGAAAAGAAACTGGGGAGAAAGACAAGCTCACGCAACTGGCTGAGAGCCTCGCCGGAGATTCTCAGTAGTTAAAACTAAATTATCGCTTTTTTTTGGCTTTTCGGATCCATTAATTTAGTTTTAAATTCACTTTCGAATAATGCCATCTCAGTGAAGCTGAGTTCGGGGAGCTTGGGCGATCCGTATCTCTTGCATCTGACAGCTGCAGTCGCGGGTAATTTCTGGTTGGAAAAGAGGACGACGAGTAAGAGTGATAGTGATCTAGGCGAACCAATTGAATATACGGCTACCGAAGACCTCGAGAAGACTAAAGAGCAACAAGAGTCGGCGGCTCGCTACAGGTTAGGACATTAAAATAACGATAGGCAAATAATTCTTACACCGCTAAAAATTATTTTCCTATCTACCATAAGAGTTGGCATCACACTCTGAGCCTCTCTCTTCACCTCACTCAGTTGCTGCAAGCTTCTAAGGCAAATAATTTTTTAGTCCTGTAAGAATTATTTGCTTTATTCTGTAGGCAGTAATAGCGTCAAAGGTTCTCCAAGTGCCTCCTTATTTTTCACCGAAAAATCATCATGTGTAACCTCGGGCAGAAGGTTCTGGATACTCTTCGGTGTGTGGATTCCTCATTCATAAGTAAAACCGAGTGCGTCTTCTGAATGAAGCTTTTTACTTCATGAAGCTCAACCCAAATGATTCAGGGAATGCCACACGAACTGGTGGCAATGTCAAGGATGATCTTGTGACCATCACAATGACCCGCGAGCAAGCGGAGCGATTTATCGAAATAATTCAGAAAATTCAAGACTCGCTATGAGAATTCTATATAGCTCAGAGCGACTGAAAATGCGATCGAAGCATTTCCTTCCTCTTATTCGACAGTAAAAGTGCTCGCTTTGATTTTTAGGAATTTTGCTTCGTTCATGATTGTCGAGGCTTTCACTTCTTGTTCAGTCCCTGTACGATCAGTTCCTGAAGGCGCTGCAGTTCCTTCCACATCATTTGCAACTCCGATGTTTCGGTGGAGATCGATTTCTGATCCAATGGCGTTCCACAGTGCCCGCAGTAGGCTAGTCCGGGAGTGCAAGAAGCCTTGCATCGAGGGCAGATGATAGGTGCAAATTCTGGACCTTTGGGCTTCACTTCCTTTCCAGTGTAAATGCCGACCAATTTATCATCAAGATCCTTTCCTGAAAGATGAACGTAGACTGCAGGCATCCTGGATCCCATCGTCCAGCCGTGCTTCACTTTGAGTTCGCTGTCTGAAAGGAAACGAGCACTTTCGGTTGCGGATCCGTGCCTCAGCATCCTGCTGTAGAGTCTTGTTTTCTTGATTTGAGCGTCCCTCCAAGCTTTCTTCAGAATTTTATTCCATCTAGTCCATCCTAGCCTCTGGAACCTATAGTTGGTCGATTCAGTCAACCACAGCGGTGCTTCCGGCTGATCCCTGAACTGGTGCGTCTCCAGATACTGTGCAAGTAGACCGGCACATGAAATCACCCGAACTACTCTCTCGCCTGTCTTGCCTCTGACAAGAATCCGGGCACCCTTTTCGTCCAGGTGAACGTCTCCAACGTTTATCCCAAGGTGCTCTCCCGGGCGGAATCCGCCGTCAAACTGCACCGCTATCATGCACTTGTCTCTTATCGTTTCGGCTGCAGCGATCAGAGCTTCTACCTCTTGAGGTGTCAGAAACTCTGGTTCCTTCCTTTCGTTTGGCTTGATCGTCTTCTTCAGCCATCTTACCTCCTCTGGGAAGGGAGTGTCTTTGTCGACGTTCCCATTTCGCAGGTACTTGTAGAAACGTTTGAGCACCATGATGTAATCCGCTGTGGTCTCAGCGCTGTATTTCTGTTCGTAGAGCCACGACGCTACAAAGTGCTCGATGTCCTTTCTGGTAGCCTGCTCGAACTGGAGCCCTAAATTCTCTCCGATGACCTTGAGGTGAAGAATATACTTCGCTATCCTTCCCTTGCTGACCCTTAGAGCCTTGAGGAGATCCACGAAGTCCAGGATCTTCTGTTTATCTTGAGGACTGATCTTCGCCCTTTCCAGTAGCGAGAGGGCATTCTTGAGCTTGTATTCGAAGTTGTAGACATCGTTTGTGTCGTGGAATGGGCTGCTGCTCTGTCGCTTGCCAAGTTCTCTAGCCTGCATGTAATAAAAAGACGTATGGGATTCTACCCCTAGGGTTTAGGAGCCTCGGGCGGGATTTGATCCCGCGACCTATTGCTTACAAGGCAACTGAGCAACTTGGTTGTTCTACAGCAGAGTTTTCGCTCTGGCCAGGCTGAGCTACCGAGGCATGTAAGGAATTTCCAAGCCTCTCGCTGGCCAAGCTGATTTAATTATTTTGATTATTGTCCTTCCCAACAAGACTCCGCAAAGGCGAAGTTTGTCGAGAAAACCACCACGCAGGTCCGAATTCCAAAGCGTCTAGTCTGCGAGGAACTCTCTTTCCTTGATGCTCAAGCCTTTCCTTTCGAGCCTTGAGATGAACTCGTCAAACCTGTCGTCTTTGATCGCAAGCTCAGGAGGTATGAACCCTCTTTCAGTAATTGTCCCTTCGAGCAGCATCTGGGCGACAGTTGAGCAAGGGTGGGCGGCCGTCCTCGCCATGGAAGTAGTCTGGGTTGTAACGTCAAACCTATCTATCATTTCGTACTGATGAATCCTGGTGGCCCTGTCGCCCTTCTTCTTCCTCCCCTGAACCGAAACGCGCAAGAGCGTCATATCCTTGTCTCCCTGGTGCATTGCAAGTTTTTTGTCGAGCAGCGTAGAAAGCAATGCCCTCGGCGAGACCCTCGCGCCGGTTGTTTTCAGGTTGACCGGGCGCTCGGAGAAAAACCCCAGATCCATCAACAGCCGGACTTGGTCTGCGTGTCCCTGCCACCTGATGGTCTTCTCTTCCATGAATTTCACTCTCTTCATAGTTTCAGGAAGCGTAGAAAGCCCGTCTGTCAGAAATGCCTCAAATTTTTGATCCGGGAGTTCATTGAAGGAGAGCTCCTCGACCTCGGACATTGCGGGGAGAGCGACCTTTTTTCCCTCTCGCACCACAACTGCATCTCTCGTGTACTCTTCCAGAACGCTCTCAATTGCGAAAACGACCTTGTAGTTTAGGGGTTGCTTTGGGATTTCCGGGATTCCGCCGACCTTGATCTTTACAGAGTCTACGTCTTCCATCTGATCGGCCGCATATTTTGCGAGTATGTTTGTTAGACCAGGGGCAACTCCGCACGCGGGTATGATCGTGACCCCCTTTTGTTTCGCCTTTGCGTCGATTGAAGAGGATTTTTCATACCTCCATGAATAAATAAGATCCACAAAATTTATGCCCGCTTCGAGAGCTGCCTGAACCGCTTCTTCGGCTATTCCATACGGCAGGGCTCCAACACCCAGTTCACACTTTGATAGCAGTTTCAATAGTTCGTCTTTCTGCTTGACAACATCGAGCTCAACAGTCTGCAGCTTTTCGGCGAGCTTCACCTTGCTTCCACTCACGGAATCAATTCCTGAGAGTTTGGAAGCTCTCATTTGGAGTGCTCTTAGTCGCTCATCGCTGAGGTCTACGGCGGTAACCTTTGAAACGGAGCTGCTTTCGAGGAAATCCACGGTAAGGGATGAGCCTATCAGTCCCGAACCAATAACGACAACCTCACCCTTCGCCATTATGAATCTTATCTTCTCTTTTTTGGGGTAATTTCGCTAAATTCTGGATTTGCCCGTTAAAAACGAATTGGTAGAATTCAGAGCGTCGTCGCGAAAAAATTGAAGTAGGTTTGATTATGCACAATGTTACTATTGCCTCGACCAATTTCTTGGGCGAACAGGGCCTTGAGATGAACGGCTCGACACCGATATTCTCGGCTGTTTGGGAAAAGCCCTGCTCTTACGAGCATGATTACCCTGGAAGAAGGTTTGATCGCAAGAATCTCCTTCCCCGCGGCCTCTAGACCATCCTCCACCACAGAATCGATGACTGCAACCTTCGCGGTAGGCTTGAAATTTGCAACTGTTCTTCCGCCGCTTCCGGCGATTTCAAACTCGAGTCCGGCCTCGGGGAGGCGTAGCCTAACATTTAGGTCAGTAAGTGACTGACGACGGTCGATTTATCTTCCATGATCGCCTGGTCCCGGGCCGATATTGGAACTTTCTACGCATGTGTGTTACTTTTTAAGCATCTGGAGCGCGGAGTGTGGCTCGTATTTCCACGTGCCCCTTTCCTCATCAAAGAGTGTATACGGGATTGTTCCCATATGCTCGGTTGTTGGATCCACGTACATCACCTTCAGTTTGCCCGAGATCTTTGCAAACTTGCTATTGACATAGCCCAGCAGTCCGCTCGCGTATTTTCCAGGACATGAGACATCCCAGCCAAAGTTTCTTTCCGATTTCCAGATCCTCCGTGTAAAGGGAATCGCAAGAGCGACGCTTCGAGCCTCGTTTAGGACTTTTTCGTTCACAAGCTCATGAATGAATATCATGTTTGAATAGAACTCGCTAGCATTTCGCGGAACGAGCTGCAGGTAATAACCAGCTATCGCTCTTCGCGCGTGAGCCTTGTAGTGATAGCGCAGGTTGTGTTGGTCAAGACCGATGTTACGGGAGAGCTTTGAGAGAGTCCTTGGAACTTTCAGCTGAAGCTCTTTTAGGATGAGTATGTCCTTGTAATCGACAATCGGCGCTTGTTCTTCCTTGGTGTCGGGAGTAAGCAACGGTTCTTTGTTCTTATCCAGATCGCCCCAACTGAACTTCCAGTCTTTTGCCTTGAAATCATAGAACGCGGGGTTGAAAGAAAGGTTTCTCGTCCATTCAAGTTCATCAAGATTATAGCTTTCGATTATCCCTGAATTTCTCAAATGCACAAGTTGTTCTCTAAGCTTGTACTGCTCGCCGAATGGAATACCTAGTATTGATACACTCGAGTTGTCCGGCATCACTCTTCCTAGATAGATCAGACCGGCTCCGTCTTTTAGAAAATTCTCGATGCCATCTGTGTAGCTCTTTTGTGTCGGAGTAAAAGTTAGCATCCATCGCCCCAGGCCGATTCTGGGAAGGTTGACCGTTATCCCAACAGAAACAAAATGCTTCGGAAGTTCTTCCCAGATCATGTACCTTGCTGTCTCGACTGGAATATCTATCCACTTTGACAGCGTGCTGACGTTTTCTAGTCCGTAGCGCCTTATCCCTTCCAACAGTTTATGAACCGTCTTTTCTTTCATATGAGCCGACGTGTGATAAACCGAAGAAGACTTATGAACATACCGTTTTTCCTCTTTACTCTTGATGAGAAGGAACAAAAAAGCATTCAATATTATATTATTTCATCAATATGTTCCAATACTCCTGTGAATCGAACAAGTCGAGGACCGCCATTCTCTTGACCTATAATTTCCAAACCAAAGACAGAAAGGACTACCTAGACATTCTTGGAGATCGGAGGCGACAGGCAATGACCAACAGCGAAAAATTTGCGCTCTACGGGTTTGAAATCGAGATCCCTTCAGATTGGAGAGTTGAGGTAAACCCGAAGAGCACTCGCGTGAAGGGGGATGCAGCTTTTCAGAGCCAGAAGGGCAACAGAGTCTTCGTATCGTGGGGGCCTCTCGAAGAAGCGACAAGGCGTTTCAAAACTCTTGAAGCGCATAGGGACAGCAGTTTGGATCAAGTCAAGAAGGGGTCTGATGTAAAGTCGCTTGATGTTTCAGATCTCAAAGAAGTACAAGTTTGTACGCACCGGGCTCTGATGACCCACGTATCTGCACAGATCAGATCTGGAATGATGGGTAGGAATACCTCTCGAAGAGATATCTGGTCGATTCACTTTTATTGCCCTAATATTTCTAGATACTACGTTATGTTCAGCATGGAGCGCGATGCAGAAGAATTTGAGGATATGGGCCAGGTTTTCAGTTCATTTGCAAAGACAATGGTATGTCATCCGAAGATTGAAATCGCCTAACTTGACGTTTCCTTAGACTTTGTGAGCCGCTTCCACACTACCAGCTCACCGGACACAACGAGCATCTTTCTGTACATCATTACCGCTCCAATTTTTCCGTATTGTTTTGAAATCTCACCATAATTTGTCCTGATGAAGCCACGGGACTTGAACAGCTCGTTTGATTCGTTATGCTCCTGGGTGAGACTCGCAAACAAGACATCCATGCCTGCTCGGGAAAAGTATTCGAGAGAATGATCAAGCAGCCTGCCGCCGATCTTCATCCCTCTGTATTCAGGCAAAACGGCGATGTAGTACACGTAACCGGAATGGGAATCAAGGTTTTTGAGCATCACCAACCCGACGCTCGTATTGTCCAGTCTCGCAGCGTACACCTTGTCAATATCCCTTAGTGTCCTTTTTGCATGTCTCTGATACCAGCCTTCAAAGCTCTCGTCTAGAATATGCTCAAGCGACTGCCTCTCTTCCCTTCCGACCTCGAAGATTTGAACATCCGAACTAATCAGGAAAAAACACCTTCTCCGCGTTTTTTAGCAGAATTTTTTCGACGTCCTCTTGATCGATCTTCAATTTTCTCACGAGGCTCAAGCCTGCTGAAAAGGTCTCGACCGGATAATCGGTTCCGAAGAGCACCTTGTCTGCTCCTCCAGCAAAATAGATTGCGTCGGATAACTTATTTGCGAGAGACTCGAGATATTCGTTAGAGTATCTGCTACCTTCACCGGCGACTAGCCCAGAGATGTCCGCATAGACGTTTGAATGTTTGTAGACTAACTCGCCAACATCTGCGATCCATGGATTACCAAAATGGCAGGCGATAATTTTCAGTCCGGGCCTCCGATTTGCAACGCTATCAAGAGTAAGCGGGTGCGAATGAATCAAGCTACCGTCCGAGAGCGCAGTGTCCCCCGTGTGAAACATAACTGGAAGGTTCGTTGAATCTGCAAAATCATAGAGAGGGTCAAAAACGACATCATCTGCGTATGTTTTGATGTATCCGAGCCTGATTTTGAATCCCCTAGCGTAACCTTCGTTCTCCTTCGCGGTCTTGATTACTGATTCTATTTCCTTGCGTGATGGTTCGGCTGTGAGAATCGGGAATAACCTGCCGTTGCTCTTTTTGCAAAGTTCAATTATCTTCAAATTGGGCGCGCACCCTCCCCCCTTTATCGGGGGACTTAGTAGTAAGCCCCGTTCTACATCATTTTGCTCCATAAGGTCAAGGAGTTCTGACAGAGTATAGCGTAGTCCATTGAACCTCGCATAAGGAATCAGCTCATCATCGGGGAGTTCCGAACAGTGGAGATGAGAGTCAACTATTCGTTGCAAGATCGAAGGAAGATTGCTCGCATTTCAATTAAACCTTCTTCTAAAGACGTGGCACAAGTGTCACAAGAGTTGAAGGTGCATTGTTGCACTATTCGTTTCCCGACCGAAAGGCCTAACAGT